>NZ_QGMX01000025.1 GCF_003336745.1 Thermus caldifontis
CCCCAGATACGGGCCGAGCTGCCGGAGTACAAGGGCATCCATTCCCAGGTCCTCCAGAACGTCCTGGAACGGGTGGACAAGGCCTTCCAGGGCTTCTTCCGTAGGGTCAAGGCAAAAGGAGGAAAGGCGGGATACCCCCGCTTCAAGGGGGAAAGGCGCTACGACTCCTTCACCTTCCCCCAAGCTGAGAAGACGGGGGTTAAGCTCCAGAAGGACGGAAAACGGGTAGTTATCCACGGGATAGGCTCGGTAAAGGTCAAACTGCACCGACCCCTTGAGGGCAGGATAAAGACCGCTACCGTGAAGCGGGAAGGGGATGAGTGGTACATCGTCTTCGTTTGTGAGGTTGAGCCTACACCCCTGCCTGCCAGCACCGCATCCGTAGGAATAGACCTAGGCACCAACCCCCACTTCCTCATCACCTCGGACGGCGAGATGATAGAAGCACCCCGGTACCACCAAAGGGCACAGGCCAAACTCGCCATTGCACAACGTAGCCTTTCCCGAAAGAAGAGGGGTAGCAACCGCTACGAGAAGGCCAGGGAGCGGCTTGCCAAACTGCACCGCAAGGTTGCCAACCAGCGCAGGGACTTCCACCACAAACTCGCCAGGGGTCTGGTGAACCGTTATGGCACCATCGTTCACGAAGACCTGAACATCCTCGGCCTGGCCCGCTCCTATGTTGCCAAGGGAGTGATGGATGCGGGCTGGGCCCAGTTTCTCCGGATCCTCGCCTACAAAGCGGCGGAAGCTGGTAGGCGGGTGATCGGGGTAGACCCGAGGTACACAAGCCAGGATTGTCCCGTTTGCGGCCATCGGGAGCGGAAACCCCTGTGGGTGCGGGAGTACACCTGTTCTCGGTGTGGTACCCACCTGCACCGGGACGTGGCGGCGGCACAAAATATCCTGGCTAAGGCTTGGACGGAGCCTGCGGGGACGGGTACGGCGTGGGCCGTCCCGTGAGAACCGCGAAGCCCCGCTCTTCAGAGCGGGGAGTCGTCACATTTGGGGCATGACCCTTTGGCCCGTGCGGGCAGGAAGGCAGTGACGGCATGACCGACACCCACGCCCATCTTGACTTCCTGGAAGAGGCCGAGCTGGAGGAGGCCAAAGCCCACTTCCCGGAGCTTCGGGCCATCCTCACCTTAGGGGTGGACCCAGGCCGCTGGGAGAGAACCCTAGCCCTGGCCCAGGGCAACGTGTACGCCGCGGTGGGCCTCCACCCCACCTCGGCCCACCTGCTTTCCCCCGAGGTGGAGGAAGCCCTCAGGCACTACGCCCGCCACCCCCGGGTGCGGGCTATAGGGGAAAGCGGCCTGGACTACCACTGGACCCCCGAGACCAAACCCGCCCAGCTTAAGGCCCTGGACTTCCAGGCCAGCCTGGCCCAGGAGCTTGGGCTTCCCTTGGTCCTCCACGTACGGAGCAAGGACGGGAAGGCGGAAGAGGACCTGGCTGCTTGGCTTCTGGCCCATCGCCCCCAAGGGGTGGTCCTCCACGCCTTCGGGGGGCATCCGGCCCTCGAGGCGGCCGGCCTTCGGGTGGAGGCCTACTTCAGCTTTGCCGGCCCCCTCACCTACAAGAAAAACCCGCCTCTCCGGGAAGCTGCCCAAAGGCTTCCCTTAGACCGCCTCCTGGTGGAAACCGACACCCCCTTCCTCCCCCCAGAGCCCCACCGGGGCAAGCGCAACCTTCCCCACCGCGTGCGCCATACCTTGGAGAAGCTGGCCGAGGTCCGGGGCCTCCCCTTTGGGGAGATGGAGGCCATTACCGACGCCAACGCCGAAAGGTGCTTCCGCTTTGCTGGCCGGGTGGGAAGCCCCTAGCCAACGTCCCCACCTTTTCCGGGGGCATGGGGCAGAATGCTAGACATGAAACGGCTTCTTCTCTTTTTCCTTTTCCTCCTGTCCGCCCTGGCCGCTCCCAGGCTGGTGGTGGAGCCGGAGGATGGCCTCAAGCCGCTACTGGACCTCATCGCCTCGGCCCAGGAGGAGATCCTGGTGAAGATGTACCTCTGGACCCCAAGCCGCCTGGACGTGGTGGATGCCTTGGGAGAGGCCGTGGCCCGAGGGGTAAAGGTGAGGGTCCTTTTGGAGCGGGAGCCCTCTGGGGGGCGCGTGGACCTCACCGTCTTCCAGGCCCTGAAGGAGCGGGGGGTGGAGGTCAGGCTCACCACCCCCTTCCGCTTCGTTTTCGTCCACGAGAAGAGCCTGGTGGTGGACCGGAAGCTGGCCTGGGTGGGCACCATGAACCTCACGGGAAGCTCCTTTACCGCCAACCGGGAGTACGCCCTCATCCTAGATGACCCCAAGGAGGTGGCCGAGGTGGTGAGGGTTTTTGAAGCCGATTGGGAGGGCAAACGGCTGGACCTTTCCCAGGCCCTTCTCGTCTGGGCGCCAAGCCGAACCCTGGGCGGGGTAAAGGAGGGCAACGCCCGGGAAACCCTCCTTGGCCTCATCCGAGGGGCCAAAAGGGAAATCCTCTTGGAGCATCAGGCCATGGCCGATCCCGAGGTGGTGGCCGCCCTTAAGGAGGCCCTGGCCAAAGGCGTCCGCATCCGCCTGGTGGGAAGCCCCAAGGAGCCCGGGGACACCTACTTCCTGGCGGGAGCGGAAGAGCTAAGGCAGGCAGGGGCGGATCTCCGCTTCCTCCCCGACCCCTACGTGCACGCCAAGGTCCTGATGGTGGACGGGGAGGTGGCCCTGGTGGGAAGCCTGAACTTGAGCGCCAACTCCCTGAACGCCAACCGGGAGCTTTCCGTGCGCTTCACCCGCCAGGAGGCCCCCGAGGCCTTCGCCAGGCTCCTTTCCGTAATGGAAAGGGACTTCCAGGCAGGCCTTAGCGAAAACCCCTTTGCCCTACCCCCCCTGGAAGGGATCATTCCCTGGCAGGAGGCCCCCAAGCACTTTGGCCGCATCGCCACCGTGGAAGGGGTGATCCAGCAGGTGGAGGACCGGGGCACCGTGGCCTTCCTCCGGTTTGGCCCGGGGGAAAGCGACCTGAGGCTGGTGGTCTTCCCCCGGAGCTATGGCCTCTTCCAACAACCCTTCCCCCAAAGCTACATGGGTAAGAAGGTGCGGGCCAGGGGGCGCATCGTCCTTTACGCTGGGTATTACGAGATGGTGCTGGAGGATCCCTCGGCCCTCGAGGTGCTGGATGGAAGCCCTTAGGGTCCTGGGCTACGAGGTAAGCCCCATAGAGGGGGGGTTCTATGGGGAAAAGCGCCGAGGGGGCGTGGTCTACCAGGTCTTCTACTCGGAGAAAGGGGACGTGCGCCTGAGGCGCCTCCGCTTCCTGAGGGAGGAGGCGAAGCCCCTAAACCTGGCCGGGGTGGAGGGGGAATGGGCGGCCCGGTACCAGGTGGAGGAAAACTTTTTCGCCGTGGCGCCCCTTGAGGACCTTCCCCACCTGGTCCTGGCCTTTGAGCGCCTTGACCTGGGGGGAGAAACCCCCTAAACTCAGGGACAATATGCGTCTACCCCAGGGTAATGACGCCTAGACGGGGGGCAAGGCCATCCGGCCCCCCCGGTCCCCCATGGCCGGGGGGGCCAAACCTTAGGAGGAGGGAGCATGCGGGTTCTGGTAAGGGACTTGAGGAAGCATCTGGGCGAAGAGGTGGAGATGCTGGGCTTTCTCCACTGGCGGCGGGACCTGGGCAAGGTGCAGTTCCTTTTGCTACGGGACCGAAGCGGGATCGTGCAGGTGGTAACCGGGGGGCAAAGGCTTCCCTTGCCCGAGTCCAGCCTAAGGGTAAGGGGCCAGGTGGTGGAAAACCCCAAGGCCCCGGGGGGCCTCGAGGTGCAGGCCAAGGAAGTGGAGGTCCTCTCCCCCGCCCTGGAGCCCACCCCGGTGGAGATCCCCAAGGAGGAGTGGCGGGCAAGCCCCGACACCCTTCTGGAATACCGCTACGTCACCCTAAGGGGGGAGAAGGCCCGGGCCCCCCTTAAGGTGCAAGCCGCCTTGGTACGGGGCTTTAGGCGGTACCTGGACCGGCAGGACTTCACGGAGATCTTCACCCCCAAGGTGGTGCGGGCCGGGGCCGAGGGAGGCTCGGGGCTTTTCGGGGTGGACTACTTTGAGTACCGGGCCTACCTGGCCCAGTCCCCCCAGCTCTACAAGCAGATCCTGGTGGGGGTGTTTGAGAGGGTCTACGAGGTGGCCCCGGTCTGGCGCATGGAGGAGCACAACACCAGCCGCCACCTGAACGAGTACCTTTCCCTGGACGTGGAGATGGGCTTCATCGGGGGGGAGGAGGACCTCATGCGCCTGGAGGAAGGCCTCCTCCAGGAGATGCTGGAAGAGGCCCTTTCCAGCGCTGGGAACGAGATCCGGCTTATGGGCGCCGAGTGGCCCTCCTTCCCCAAGGATGTGCCCCGCCTCACCCACGCGGAGGCCCGAAGGATCCTGAGGGAAGAGCTGGGCTATCCCGTGGGCCAGGACCTATCCGAGGAGGCGGAGCGCCTTCTCGGCCAGTACGCCAAGGAGCGCTGGGGCTCGGACTGGCTTTTCATCACCCACTACCCCCGCGCCCTTCGCCCCTTTTACACCTACCCTGAACCCGACGGCACCACCCGGAGCTTTGACCTCCTCTTCCGGGGCCTGGAGATCACCTCCGGGGGGCAGAGGATCCACCGCCACGGGGACCTGGTGGAAAGCCTAAAGGCCAAGGGCATGGACCTGGAGGGCTTCCAGGGCTACCTGGAGGTCTTCAAGTACGGCATGCCCCCCCACGGGGGTTTCGCCATCGGCGCAGAGAGGCTTACGCAAAAGCTTCTGGGCCTCCCCAACGTGCGCTACGCCCGCGCCTTCCCCCGGGACCGGCACCGGCTTACCCCCTGAAGCCACCCCACCCTAGCGAAGCCAGGGTGGGGGCCCCAAGGGCTACGTTTAGAAGCGGTCCAAGAGGATGGCCCGCTTGACCTCCTCAATGAGCTCGGTCACGGGGATCTCCCGGGGGCAGGCCTCGGTGCAGTTGTAGGCGGTGCGGCAGCGCCACACCCCGCTTCCCGAGCCCAGGGCCTTGAAGCGCTCCCTCTTTCCCCGGTCGCGGGAATCGAAGATGAAGCGGTGGGCCTGGACGATGGCCGCAGGGCCCAGATAGGTGCCGTTCACCCAGAAGACGGGGCAGCTGGTGGTGCAGCTGGCGCAGAGGATGCACTTGGTGCCGTGGTCAAACCGCTCCCGCTCCTCGGGGCTTTGCAGCCGCTCCCGGGCCGGGGGAGGCTCCTCGTTGATGAGGTAGGGCTTCACCGCCCGGTAGGCGGCGAAGAAGGGCTCCATGTCCACCACCAGGTCCTTCTCCACCGGCAGGCCCCGGATGGGTTCCACGGTGATCACGCTTCCCAGGTCCTTCACCAGGGTTTTGCAGGCCAGGCGGTTCCTGCCGTTGATGAGCATGGCGTCGGAGCCGCAGATCCCGTGGCCACAGCTCCTGCGGAAGGCCAGGGTACCGTCTTGGTCTGCCTTTACCTTATGGAGAAGGTCCAGAACCCTATCCCAGGGCTCAGCCTCCACCTGGTAGGTTTGCCAGGTGGGCTTCTCGTGCTTGGCGGGGTCAAAGCGGAGGATCTTAAGGGTCACCTGCATGGCGCCTCCTAGTAGGTACGGGCCTTGGGCTCAAAACGGCCCAGGACCACGGGCTTGTAGCGGAAGGCCACCTTGCCGTCGGCCACCTTGTAGGCCAGGGTGTGCTTGAGCCAGTTTTGGTCGTCCCGCTCGGGGTAGTCCTCCCGGGCATGGGCCCCGCGGGACTCGGTGCGGTTTAAGGCGGAGTGCACCAGGGCCTCGGAGACCTCGAGGAGATACCCCAGTTCCAAAGCCTCCACCAGCTCGGTGTTGTAGGCATCCCCCTTGTCGTCAATGGAGATGTGCCGGTAGCGGTCCATGAGCTCCTTGAGGATCTCCACCTGCTTGGCCAGTAGCTCCCCGGTGCGGAAAACCGAGGCGTTGTCCATCATGGTCTGCTGGAGCTCGGCCCGGAGCACGGCCACCTTCTCCTTGCCCGTGGAGGCCTTAATCCGCTCAATGCGCTCGCGGCTTGCCCCCAGGTGCTCCTCGCTGAGCTCGTGGTAATCGGCGTCCTTGGCGAAGCGGGCGGCATGGATCCCAGCCCGCCGGCCAAAGACCACCAGATCCCCCAAGGAGTTGGTCCCCAGGCGGTTGGCCCCGTGCAGGCTCACGCAAGCCGCCTCCCCGGCGGCGTAAAGCCCAGGCACCACCGTGTTGTTCTCGTCCCGGATCACCTGGCCCCAAAGGGTGGTGGGAATCCCCCCCATGGCGTAGTGGGCGGTGGGCATCACCGGCACCGGCTCCTTCAAGGGGTCCACCCCCAGGTAGATGCGGCTGAACTCGGTGATGTCGGGAAGCTTCTTCTCGATGACCTCGGGAGGCAGGTGGGTGAGGTCCAAAAGCACGTGGTCCTTCTTGGGGCCCACCCCCCGCCCCTCCCGCACCTCCAGGTACATGGCCCGGGAGACCATATCCCTGGGAGCCAGGTCCTTGATGGTGGGGGCATAGCGCTCCATGAAGCGCTCCCCCAGGGCGTTCCTCAGGATGCCCCCTTCGCCCCTAGCCCCCTCGGTGAGGAGGATACCCAAGGGGTAAAGCCCCGTGGGGTGGAACTGGTAGAACTCCATGTCCTCCAGGGGAAGCCCCTTGCGGTAGAGGATGGCCTGCAGGTCCCCGGTGAGGGTGTAGGCGTTGGAGGTCACCTTGTAGATGCGGCCAAACCCTCCAGAGGCGATGACGATGGCCTTGGCCTGGAAGAGGTGCAGCTCCCCCGTGGCCAGCTCGTAGGCCACCAGCCCCTTGGCCACCCCGTCCTCGAGGATGACGTCCGTGACGTGGAACTCGTTGTAGAAGGTGATGTTATGCTTCACGCACTGCTGGTAGAGGGTCTGGAGGATCATGTGCCCGGTGCGGTCGGCGGCGTGGGCCGCCCGGTGCACCGGGGCCTTGCCCCAGTCCTTGGTGTGGCCGCCGAAGCGGCGCTGGGCAATCTTGCCGTTGGGCAGACGGTCAAAGGGAAGGCCCATGTGCTCCAGCTCCAGAACCGCCTCAATCACCTCCTTGGCGAAGACCTCGGCGGCATCCTGGTCCGTGAGGTAGTCCCCCCCCTTGATGGTGTCAAACATGTGCCATTCCCAGTGGTCCTCCTCCACGTTGCCCAAGGCCGCCCCTATCCCCCCTTGGGCTGCCCCCGTGTGGCTCCTGGTGGGGTAAAGCTTGCTGACCACCGCCACGTCGGCACCTTCCCGGGCCGCATAAAGGGCCGTAGCCAGGCCCGCCCCGCCTGCACCCACCACGATGACCTCGTGTCTGTGCGCCATACTAGTTCACCCCGAAATCATGGTTGAAAAGGGAAAGGCTTCCCAGAAAGAAAAGAAAGGCGATGAGGCTATAGAGCACCACCTTGGTCCAAAACCGCCTGGACGGGTTGCGAATCCAGTCGTCCAGGACATAGCGAAGCCCATTGGCCCCGTGCAAAAGGCCCAGTCCCAGGATCAAAAGGTCGTAGATCTTCCAGGTGGTCTGGGAAAGTCTCTTGGCCACGTAGTCGTAGTCAATGCTGTTGAGGTCGGTGAGGATGGCGTTCATCCACATGTGGCCGATGAGCAGGAAGACCAGGACCACCCCGGAGATGCGCATGAAGACCCACCAGTAGAGTTCCAGGTTGGTGCTGGCCTCGAGCCTCGCCTCCTGGTACCGCTTGGACTTAATCGCCATGGCTACCCCCAAGAATCCCGCCCCCGATCTTCACCAAGAAGGGGAGGTAGAAGATCACGAAAAGAACCCAGACCCCGTACCAAAGCTGGCGCTGGTAGCGCACCCCCCAGGGGGTGAAGTCCATGAGGATGATCCTGAGCCCATTGAACCCGTGGTAAAGCACCCCGGCGATGAGGAGAAGGAGCCCCAGCTGGAAAACCGGCTGGTGGTAGAACTTCATGAGGGCGTTGGACACCTCCGGACCCCACATGGCGCTGGAAATGTTGGCCACGTGAAGCATCAGGAAGACCAGGATGCCCAGACCTGAGAGCCGGTGCAGGTAAAAGGCCCACTGCCCTTCTCTTCCCCTGTACATGGCACCTCCTTACCGGCCGCCATCATACCACTTTCCTTAAGGAGAGTGTGGGGCCGGGCTTATCTTACCCGCCATATACCCCCACCCCCTATCTTCTTGGCTAGGGCAAGGGCCTTTTACCCTTTCCCCCACCAGCCGGGCCGGGGGCCAACCCCCTGGGGGGAACGAAGGGGTTTTCCCGCCCAGGAACGAAGTATTGACAGGGGGGAGAGGGGGGGGCATAATGGGGGGCGTGCCGCGGGGGGATACCCCGGGGGGCACGGGAAGGAGGTGGTCAGGATGGAACTCTTTGGATTCGGACCGCATCTGATGGTGGACGGCTACGACGCCAATCCCGAAAAGCTCCGGGACGCTGAGCTGGTGCGCCGTGTCCTGGACGAGCTCCCCGAGGAGATGGAGATGACCAAGGTCCTTCCCCCCTTCGTCTACAGCTACGGGCCCCAAGGGGAGGACGGGGTGACCGGGGTGGTGATCATCGCCGAAAGCCACATCGCCATCCACACCTTCCCCAAGAAGCGCTTCCTTTCCATCGACATCTTCTCCTGCAAGGCCTTTGACATGGCCCAGGTGCTGAGGAAGCTCACCGCGGTCTTTGAGATCGGCCGCTACGAAACCTACATGATCAACCGGGGCAAGGAGTTCCCCAAGGACCCCGAACTGGCCCGGAAGATCGTCCTGGGGGAACGGGAGTACCTGGAAGCCCGGGTTAGCTAAGCCCCTCCCTTCCCTCCTCCGGGCCCTCCCGGGGGTTTCATATTGGGCTCATCCTTCCCGCCTAGCCTTGGTAAGGGAGGCTTATATGCTGCGCAAACTCCTGACGCTGGGTTTGCTGGCGCTAAGTGTGGCTTTGGCGCAAGGCTTCCGCGGCCTATCCTTGGGTACTTCCTACCCGGAAATCGGGGTGCAACCCGGGGAGAGCGTGAACCTCACCCTCTCCCTCAAGAACCATGGCCTTCCCCCCGGGGTGGTCCGGGTCCAGGTGGCCGAGGCCCCGCAAGGCTGGCAGGCCAGCCTCATCGGCGGGGGCCGCCTGGTGCGGGCGGTTTACCTGGCCCCCGACGGCGAGGCCACCCTTACCCTTCGCCTCCAGCCCCCCAAGGAGGTGAAGCCCGGCACCTACCGTTTCCTGGTGCGGGCCGAGGGCCTAGGCCAGGTGGCCAGCCTTCCCATCGGCCTTGTGGTGGGCGAGGGCCTGCCGCAGCGGCTTAGCCTCGAGGCGGAGCTCCCCATCCTGAAAGGCCCCCCCACCAGCTCCTTCCGCTACCGGGTGACCCTCAAAAACGAATCCGACCGCGACCTCCTGGTTTCCCTAGAGTACGAGGCCCCCAAGGGTTGGCAGGTGACCTTCACCCCCGCCTTCTCTGGCCAGCAGGTGACCAGCCTCCCCATCAAGGCGGGGGAGAGCAAGGACCTGGACGTGGAGGTGTCCCTGCCCAAGGACACCAAGGCCGACACCTATGGCCTCACCCTAAGGGCCGTGGCTGGGGAGGCCAAGGCGGAGCTGGGGCTGACCCTGGAGGTCACGGGCCGACCCCAGGTGCGCTTCAACACCAAGGAGGGGCGGCTTTCCGGCCAGGTGGTGGCGGGGCGGGAAAATACGGTGAAGCTTCTGGTGAAAAACGAGGGAAGCGCCCCCGCCAAGGACCTTTCCTTCAGCGCCTTTGAGCCTTCGGGCTGGGAGGTGAAGTTTGAGCCCGACAAGCTGGACGCCCTAGAGCCCGGCCAGGAGCAGGAGGTGACCGCCCGCATCAAGCCCTCCCCCAAGGCGGTGACCGGGGACTACATGGTCACCCTAAGGCTTTCTGGGGCCGAGGGCCTTTCCGAAAGCCTGGACTACCGGGCCACGGTGGTGCGCTCCAGCCTCTGGGGCCTGGTGGGGGTGGGCATCATGGCCATAGCCCTTCTGGTCCTGGCCTTTGCCGTGAACCGATTCGGCCGGAGGTAGCATGGTGGTCATCCAAACCCATGGCCTCACCAAGCGCTACGGCCGGGTGGTGGCCGTGGAGGACCTGAACCTGGAGGTGAAGGAGGGGGAGGTCTTTGGCCTCCTGGGCCCCAACGGCTCGGGGAAGACCACCACCATCCTCATGCTCCTCGGCCTCACCGAGCCCACCAAGGGCGAGGCTCGGGTCCTGGGCCTGGACCCCATGCGGGAGCCCTTAAAGGTGAAGGGCCAGGTGGGCTACCTCCCCGACCAGGTGGGGTTTTACGGGGAGCTCACCGCCTGGGAGAACCTGCGCTACACCACCAGGCTCCTTGGCCTGCCTGAAAGGGAAGCCCAGGCCCGCATTGAGGAGGTCCTAAGGCGCATGGGCCTATGGGAGGTGCGGGAGCGGCGGGTTTCCGCGTTTAGCCGGGGAATGCGGCAGCGGCTTGGCCTCGCCGAGGTGCTCCTCAAACGCCCTAAGGTGGCCATCCTGGACGAGCCCACCCTGGGCCTGGACCCCGAGGCGGCCCGGGAGTTTTTGGAGCTCATCAAGGGCCTAAAGGCCGAGGGGATCACCATTCTCCTCTCCAGCCACCTCCTGCACCAGGTGCAGGAGGTCTGCGACCGGGTGGGGCTTTTCCACAAGGGCCGCCTGGCCCTTGTGGGCACGGTGGAGGAGCTGGCGCAAAGGGTCTTGAGAGGCGGATACGAGATCCTGGTGGAGGCCAGCTTGGGCCTCGAGGAGGCCTTCCAAGGTCTCGCCGGGGTGGTCCGGGTGGCGGCGGAAGGGGGGCGGTACAGGATCCTGGCCAGCCGCGACCTCCGGCCGGAACTGGCCAAGATGGCCGTGGAACGGGGCCAGCTTTTGGGCCTGGCCCTTCGCCGTCCCAGCCTGGACGAGGTTTACGCCCACTACTTCAAGGAGGTGGCCCATGCGGCGTGAAGGCTCCCCCTGGACCGGGCTCTGGGCGGTTTTCTTCAAGGAGATGGCCGACCACCTCACGGGGATCCGCATGCGCATTCTGGAAGGGCTGATCCTTCTCTCCGCCCTGGCCGCCCTTTACACCGGCACAAGGGCCCTACGCCAAACCGTGGGGGAGGACCCCTACCTCTACCTCAAGCTCCTCACCACCGCCCAGGATCCCTTGCCCTCCTTCGTGGGTTTCCTCTCCTTCTTCGTGCCCCTGGCCGCCATCGCCCTGGCCTTTGATGCGGTGAACGGGGAGTACGCCAGGGGGACGCTTTCCCGCATCCTCTCCCAGCCCATCTACCGGGATGCCCTTCTTTTCGGCAAGTTTTTGGCTGGGCTTGGCACCTTGGCCGTGCTCCTTCTCGCCCTGTTCCTCCTGGTGGTGGGCCTGGGCCTCTTCACCCTAGGAGTGCCCCCTGGCGGCGAGGAGATGGGGCGAGCCTTGTTCTTCCTCCTGGCCACCTTGGCCTATGCGGGCTTCTGGCTGTCCCTAGGCCTTCTCTTCTCCGTGCTGTTCCGCCAGCCGGCCACCGCTGCCTTAGCGGCCATTGGCGTCTGGCTCTTCTTCGCCGTCTTCTTCCCCATCCTCACGGACCTGGCAGCGGGTGCCCTTCTCCTGCAAGCTGACCCCTTTGACCCGGAAAGCCAGCTGAAGCAGGCCAACCTGGCCCTTTGGATCTCCCGGCTTTCCCCCAACACCCTCTATGCGGAAACCCTCACCGCGGTCTTGAACCCGGCGGTGCGCTCCCTCGGCCCCATCCTCATCACCCAGCTGGAGGGCGCGGTGCTAGGTACCCCACTTCCCCTCTCCCAAAGCCTCCTTTTGGTCTGGCCCCAGCTCACCGGCCTCGTGTCCCTGGTCATCCTCCTTTTCACCCTGGCCTACGTGAGCTTCCAGCGCCAGGAGGTCCGGGCCTAGAGGACCCCGCTGGGGCCAGACCCCACAAACCCTAGTCCTCCAGCCACTCGGTGGCGTAGGCGTTGGTTTTGGGGATGACGCAGAGGAACTCCACCGGCTCATCCCCCTCGTTCACATAGGCGTGGGGCGTATCCGGGGGGATGTAGACCGCCTGCCCGGCCCCCACCTCCCTCACCTCGTCCCCCAAAAGCACCTTCATCCGCCCAGAAAGCACGTACTGCTCGTGCTCAATGCTGGGGTGTTTGTGCTTGGGAATGCGGCCCCCCGGCAGAATGGTGAACTTACGGGTGATGAAGTGGGGGGCCCCATCCTCAGGGCCGATGAGCACCTGGATAAAGGCCTTCTCCCCCCGTTCCACGGGGCGGGCCTCCACGCTAGCCCCCTGTTTGACCACAGGCCTCATGGGGCCCATTGTAGCAAAAGCGCCTCCACTTCCTCATCGGTGACCTCGCCAAAATCCATGTAGTAGGCCCCCACGGCGGCGAAGTCCGGCGGGGTGGAGAGGGCCACCACCTCGGCTTGATCCTTCAACCTTTCCACCGCATCGGGGCTGGCCACGGGCACCGCCACCACCACCCGCCGGGGCTTCTCCGAGAGGACCACCGCCAAGGCCGCCTCCATGGTGGAACCCGTGGCGATGCCATCGTCCACCAGCACCACATCCCGGCCCGCAAGGGGTACCTTGGGGCGCACCTTGCGGTAGCGCTCGGCTCGCTTGCGGATCACGTCCTTCTGCCGGGCCGCCTCCCGCTCCAGGTAGCTCTGGTCGGCGTAGTGGAGGGCGTAGGGCTTAAGAACCATACCCCCTTTCTCCCCCACCGCCCCCAGGGCGAACTCGGGGTTTCCCGGAGCCCCGATCTTGCGCACCAAGACCACATCCAGCTCCCCTCCCAGATCCTTGGCCACCTCGTCGGCCACCACCACCCCACCTCGAGGGATGCCCAGCACCACAGGACGTTCCAGACCCAAGGGCCTTAGGGCCTCCGAAAGAAGCGTGCCGGCATGCCTGCGGTCGCGGAAGCGCATAGGAAAACCTCCTTACTCATGCTACACCCCACCACTGTCTTGAACGCGGTATAAGGTTCTTGGTAAGCTCGGGGTGAAGGAGGTAAGGTATGGACCAAACCAGCCCCAAACCTTGGCTTGCCCACTATGACCCCGGTGTACCCCCCGAGGTGGAGGTGCCGCCCATACCCCTTTGGCGCTTCCTGGAAGAAAGCGCCCATCGCTACCCCCAACATGTGGCCCTGGATTTCCTGGGCAAAACCCTTACCTACGCCGAGCTATGGGATAAGTCCCGACGTTTTGCCGCAGGGCTGAAGGCATTGGGGGTTAAGCCCGGCGACCGGGTGGCCATCATGCTCCCCAACTCCCCCCAGTTCGTCATCGCCTTCTTTGGCACCCTTTTGGCCGGGGGCGTGGGCGTCAACGTAAACCCCCTCTATACCCCCAGGGAGCTGAGGCACCAGCTAAAGGACTCGGGTGCGGAAACCCTCATCATCCTAGACCATCTCCTGCCCCGCTTCCTGGAGGTGGAGGGGGAAACCCCGGTGAAGCGCACCGTGGTCACGGGCATCAGGGACTTCCTCCCCTTCCCCAAAAACCTCCTCTACCCCCTAAAGGCCAAGAAGGACAAGCTTCCCCTAGGCTACCCCAAGCGCCAAGGCTTCCACGCCTTCCTGGACCTCCTCAAATACGCCCCCGCCCCTCCTCATACCCCGGATCCGGAGGATCTGGCCCTTTTGCAGTACACAGGAGGGACCACCGGGATCTCCAAGGGGGCCATGCTCACCCATAAGAACCTTGTGGCCAACGTGCTGCAGATTGACGCCTGGGACCCCACCTCTAAGGACCTTCATGGCAAAGGGGTAATGCTGGGGGCCCTGCCCTTCTTCCACGTCTACGGCATGACCGTGGCCATGAACTACGGCATCTACTCCGGGTACAAGATCGTCCTCCTCCCAAGGCCAGAGATCCACGCCATCGTGGAGGCCATTGAGAAGCACGGGGTTACCCATTTCCCTGGGGTACCCACCCTGTACGTGGCCTTCAACAACTTCCCGGGGATTGAGAAAAGAAACGTGAAGAGCATCCGCATCTGCCTCTCCGGGGCTGCCCCCTTACCCGTGGAGGTGGCCAAGCGCTTTGAGGAGATCACCGGGGCCCGGCTCATAGAGGGGTATGGCCTATCCGAAGCCAGCCCCGTGACCCACTCCAATCCCGTCCTGGGGGAGATCAAAAAGGGCTCCATCGGCATGCCCTTCCCCAGCGTGAACGCCAAGGTGGTGGACGAGGAGGGCCAGGAGGTCCCCCTGGGGGAGGTGGGGGAGCTCATCGTCAAAGGCCCCAACGTCATGAAAGGCTACTGGAACCGCCCCGAGGAAACCCAAAAGTCCCTCAAGGACGGCTGGCTCTTCACCGGCGACATGGCCCGAATGGACGAAGACGGCTACTTCTACATCGTGGACCGCAAAAAGGACATGATCATCGCCGGCGGCTACAACATCTACCCCCGCGAGGTGGAAGAGGTCCTCTACCAGCACGAAGCCGTCCAGGAAGCCGCCGTGGTGGGCGTACCCGACCCCTACCGCGGGGAAACCGTGGCCGCCTTCCTCGTCCTCAAGGAGGAGTATAAGGGCAAGGTCACGGAGAAAGACATCGAGGCCTTCTGCCGGGAAAACCTCGCCGCCTACAAGGTCCCCCGCATCATCCAGTTCCGGGATAGCCTGCCCAAGACCAGCGTGGGGAAGATCCTCAGGCGGGAGCTTCGCGAGGAGTTTGCCAAAAGGCAGCCTTAGGCCCGCGCCCGGGCCACCGCTTCCCGGAAAGCCTCCACCGCCCGGTCCACCTCGGCCTCGGTGGTGTAGCGGCCCAGGGAGAAGCGCAAGGAGGCCCGGGCCTCCTTGGGCGAGCGGCCAATGGCCAGGAGGACATGGGAGGGCTCGAGGCTCCCCGCAGAACACGCCGAGCCCGAGGAGACCGCCACCCCGAGGAGGTCCATGGCGAGAAGCAGGGCCTCCCCATCCGCTCCCTTCACCGTCACGTTAACCAGCTTGGGAAGGCGGCGGTCGGGGTGGCCGTTGAGCTCCACCCCTTCCAGGGAAAGCAGGCCCGCCTCGAGGCGCCTCCGCAAGGCCAGAAGCCGGGCGGACTCCTCGGGCAAAAGCCTTAGGGCCTTCTCCAGGGCCACCGCCATCCCCTGGGCCAAAAGGGGGCTTTGCGTCCCCCCCCGCCTTCCCCCCTCCTGCTTGCCCGGCACCAAGGGAACCAGATCCACCCCTTGCCGCACCACCAAGGCCCCGATCCCCTTAGGGCCATAGAACTTGTGGGCGCTCAAGGAGACCAGGTCCGCTCCCACCTCGTCCACCCGGAAGGGCACCTGTCCCACGGCCTGCACGGCATCGGTGTGGAAGAGGACCCCGTGGGCGTGGGCGATCCTGGCCATCTCCCGGATGGGGTAGAGGGTGCCAAGCTCGTTGTTGGCGGCCATGACGCTCACCAAGATGGTGTCGGGCCTGAGGGCCTCCTCCACCTGCTCGGGGTGGACCAAACCAAAGCGATCGGGCTTGAGCCGGGTCACGGAAAAGCCCAGGCGCTCAAGAAGCCGCAAAGCCCCCAAAACCGCGGAGTGCTCCACCTCCGTGCTCACCACATGCCCCTTCCCCTTGGCCAGGGCCACCCCCAGGAGGGCCAGGGCATCCGCCTCAGAACCCGAACCGGTAAAGACCACCTCCCGGGGGCGCACCCCCAGGAGGCCGGCAATCCGCTCCCGGGCCCCTTCCAGCACCCGCCGGGCCTCCTGGCCAAAGCGGTGGATGCTGCCAGGGTTACCAAAAATCCCCTCCACCCGGCGCATGGCCTCCTGGACCTCGAGGTCCAGGGGCGTGGTGGCCGCGTAATCCAGATAGATCCGCAAGGTGTCCTCCTCCTAGCCCAGCCCCACGCCCACGGCACGCCCCCCTTAGGGCGGCCACCAGGGCTAGGCCGAAGCCACCTGGGGCCTAACCCGTGGGCTGGAGCTGGATGAGGCGCTTGGCCTCAATGAGCTTCCGCTCCTCAATGAGGTCTTTCAGGGTGGTTCCCCCTAAGACCTGGCGCATGGCCAGGTCCACCCGCTTCCAAAGGAGTTCCGTGGAGCACTGCCCCACCTTGGCGCAGGCTTCGGGGTCCTCAATGCAGGACACGGGCGCCAGGCTTCCCTCCAAGGACTCCACCACCTCCAGGGCCGTCACCTTTTCGGGCGGACGGGCCAGGCGGTACCCCCCCTTGGCCCCCCGCACGGAGCGGATGAACCCCGAGCGCCTGAGCTGGGCGGCGATCTGCTCCAGGTAGTGCTGGCTGATGCCCTGGGCCTCGGCCACCTCCTTGAGGGGCACCGCCTCGGGAGCCCTGAGGCCGATCTCCACCAGGGCCCTGAGGCCGTACTGGGCCTTCGTGGACACCCACATGTCCCCAGTATACCGCAAAGGCCTTATTTCCTTCCGGAAAATACGGTTTTCACAAAAGCCAGGCCGAACAAGGCCGCCTGCAACAGCACGATGCTGGCCCCGCTGGGCCAGTCCAGGAGGAAGGAAAGATAGAGCCCCACCACCGTGGACAGGGCCGAAAGCGCCAGGGAGACGAGGGTAAGCCGGGCAAAGGTGGGGCTTAGGAGCCTGGCCGCCGCCCCGGGGATCACCAGAAAGGCCGCCACCAGAATGATCCCCACCACCTTCACCGCCAGCACCAGGCTCACGGCCAGGAAGCCGGAGAGGAGGTAGTCGTGGAAGACCACCGGTACCCGGTCGGAAAGGGCCAGCTCCCGGTCAAAGGTGGCGTAGGCCAGGGGCCCCCAAAGGGGCAGGAGGAGAAGGGCCAAAAGCAGGAGGAGGGCCATGGCCCAAAAGTCCGCCGGCCCCACGGCCAAAAGGGAGCCAAAGAGGTAGCCCATGGCGTCCCCCACGTACCCCCGGGCCTGGGAGAGGAAGACGGCCCCCAGGGCCACGGAGAGGGCGAAGAAAACCCCGATGGCGGTGTCCTCGGAAAGCTCGGTCTTCTCCTTCACGAAGGTGATGGCCATGGCCACCAAGAAGGTGAAGGGCAGGGCAAACCAAAGGGGCTCCCCCCTTAGGAAAAGCCCCAAGGCCACCCCGGCGAAGGCGGCATGGGCCAGCCCATCCCCCAGGAAGGAAAGCCTGCGTTGCACCACGAAGGGGGAAAGGAATCCGGAAAGAAGGCTTACCAGAAGCCCTGCCAAGAGGGCCCGCTGGAAAAAGGGGTAGCCTAAGGCCTCAAGCATGCCCACCCCCCAGGTATAGCCCGTGGGCATGGCCCAGGTGGCCGAAGGCCTGGCGCAGGCACTCCTCGCTGAGGGCCCTTTCCGGGGGACCGAAGCCCACCACCCTCCGGTTCATCACCAGGACGTGGCTGGCGTGGTGGGCCGCCTCCCAGTCGTGGGTGATCATGAGCACCGTGGCCCCTGACTCCTCCTGGTAGGCCTCCAGGTACCGGTACAGGTCCACCTCCCCCACCCGGTCCACCCCGGTGGCAGGCTCGTCCAGAAGGAGGATTTTAGGCTTACGGATCAGGGCCCGGGCCAGATAGACCCGCTGGAGCTGCCCCCCGGAAAGCCGGCCTAGGGGGCGGAAGGCCAAATCCTGGGCTCCCACCCGCCTCAAGGCCGCCAGGGCCTCCTCCTTATCCCCTGGGGAAAGGCGAAAGGGCCAGCGCCGCCTTAGCCCCGTGGCCACCAGCTCCAGGGAAAGGGCAGGGAAGGAGCGGTCAAAGGTCTTGATCTGGGGCACGTAGCCGAACCACAGGGGATCGGTTTCCGCCAGGGGGCGCCCCAGGACCCGAACCTCACCCCGGAAAGGCACCAGGCCCAGGATGGCCTTTAAAAGGGTGCTCTTCCCCGCCCCGTTGGGGCCCACGATGGCCACGAAGGCCCCCTCTGGCACCTTCAGGCTGACACCCTCCAGGGCCTGGAACTCCCCGAAGCGCACGGACAGGTGGTGGACCTCGAGGGCCAACACACAAGAACGCTAATCCATTTTCAACAAACCCGTCAAGCCCGGGGGTAGCCCCCTAAGGCCGGGTAGGACCCTCACCCTGCCATTGCCGGGGCGGTATCAGAAGCTATGCTCCTCGTCGGGGAAAACCCCCTCCCGCACCTCCTGGACAAATCGGGATAGGGCCTCTTGGAAAAGCCTTCCCCCCTCCAGGTACCGCTTCACGAACCGGGGCTTGAACTCCCCATAAAGCCCCACCACGTCGTGAAAGACCAGGACCTGGGCGTCCGTATAAGGCCCGGCCCCAATGCCGATGGTGTGGACGGATAGCCTCTCCGTGACCTCCTTGGCCAGGCCCGTGGGCACCATCTCCAGCACCACCCCATAGGCCCCCGCCTCCTCCAGGGCCAAGGCCCCTTTGAGGATGCGCTCGGCCTCCTCAGGACGCTTCCCCTGAAGCTTGTAGCCCCCAAGCTGGCTTGCCGTCTGGGGGGTAAGGCCCACGTGGCCCAGGACCGGCACCCCCGCCCGGGTGAGCCCCAGGACGATCTCCGCCACCTCCTCCCCGCCCTCCAGCTTCACCGCATCCGCCCCACCTTCTTTCATAAGCCTTTCCGCGGAAGCCAGCGCCCGGTCCAAGGTGGCGTAGGAAAGATAGGGTAGGTCCGCCACCAAAAAGGTATCCGGGGCGCCCCGCCGGGCCGCCTTGGTGTGGTGGAGCATCTCCTCCAGGGTGACGGGAACCGTGGAGGGGTAGCCCAGCACCACCATGCCCAGGGAATCCCCCACCAGGATGGCGTCCACCCCCGCGCTTGCCGCTAGGCGGGCCGTGGGGTAGTCGTAGGCGGTGAGGTAGACGAGCCTTTGGCCCTTCGCATGGCGAAAGTCTTTTACCGTCCGGCGCACGGGAAGAGGCTATCATGAAAGGGCGTGGACGTGCACCCGGACCTCGCCCTAAGGCCCAAGACCCTGGACGAGTACATCGGCCAGGAGAGGTTGAAGAAGAAACTAAGGGTCTACCTCGAGGCCGCCAAGGCCCGGGGCGAACCCCTGGAGCACCTTCTCCTCTTCGGGCCCCCTGGCCTCGGCAAGACCACCCTGGCCCACGTGATCGCCCACGAGCTGGGGGTAAACCTGCGCGTCACCTCGGGGCCCGCCATTGAGAAGCCCGGGGATCTGGCCGCCATCCTGGCCAACTCCCTGGAGGAAGGGGACATCCTCTTCATCGACGAGATCCACCGCTTGAGCCGACAGGCGGAGGAACACCTTTACCCGGCCATGGAGGACTTCAAGATGGACATCGTCATCGGCCAGGGGCCTGCGGCCCGCACCATCCGCCTGGAGCTTCCCCGCTTCACCTTGATCGGGGCCACCACCCGCCCGGGCCTCATCACCGCCCCCTTGAGGAGCCGGTTCGGCATCGTGGAGCACCTAGAGTACTACTCCTTGGAGGAGCTTTCCGAGGGGGTTAGGCGGGATGCGAGGCTCTTGGGGATCGCCATCACTGAGGAAGCCGCTCTGGAGATCGCCAAAAGGAGCCGGGGGACCATGCGGGTGGCCAAACGGCTTTTCCGACGGGTGCGGGACTTCGCCCAGGTGGCGGGGGAGGAAACCATCACCCGGGAACGGGCCTTGGAAGCCTTAAATGCCTTGGGACTGGACGAGCTGGGCCTGGAGAAGCGGGACCGGGAGATCCTGGAAACCCTGATCCTTCGCTTCGGCGGCGGCCCGGTGGGTCTGCAAACCCTGGCCACCGCCATCTCCGAGGATCCAGGCACCCTGGAAGAAGTCCATGAACCGTACCTCATCCAGCAGGGCCTCCTGAAGCGCACCCCCCGGGGAAGGGTGGCCACGGAACGGGCCTACCGCCACCTGGGCTACCCCCCTCCCGTGGAACCCCTCCTTTAGGCCATGGTAAGGGCTACCCTGGAGGAACTGGACCTAGCGGAACTTCTGAAGGTCCTGGCCGACCACCGTAAAAGCGCCGCGGTCACCTTCCGGGGGCGCCTCTATGGCCGGATCCATCTCCTTCACGGGCGCATCCTATACGCCCGCACCGAACCGGGACCCCACCTGGGGGAGTACCTGGTGCGCCTTGGCCACCTTTCTCTGGATGAGGTTCAAGAACTGGTGGAGCGCCAGGGGCGGGAAAACCCGGGAACCCCCTTGGGGGCCTTAGCCCTGGAACTGGGCCTCATCGAGGAGGAGGAGCTTAAGGAGGCCCTCGAGGCCCAGGTCCTCGAGGCCCTGGCCACCCTCCTGGGGGAGAAGGAGGGGGAGATCCTGGCCGAGCCCCTTGGGGAAGGAAGCCAGGTGGCCCTTCCCCAGACCCTGGAAACCAAGGCTACCCTTCTGGAAGCAGCCCGGCGCCTGGACGAGTGGCGCCAGGGCCAGGTGGATCCCCACGAGGTCTTCCACCTGGTGGAGGACCCCACCCGCCATCCCCTGAGCCCGGAGGCCTGGGCGGTGCTGGAACTCCTGGACGGGGTGCGCCGGGCGCGAAGCGTGGCCTTGCTTTCCGGCCTCCCGGAGGAGCAGGTTTACCACATCCTCTTTGAGCTGAAAAGCCGGGGGCTGATCCGCCCTTCCACCCTGCTGGCGGACGACCCCCTGGTCCTGGTGTTGGCGGAAAGCGGGGTGGTGAGGCGGCTCCTCCTCTACCTCCTGGAGGCCCACCGCTACCGGGTGCAGCTCCCCTTGGACCTGGAGATGGCCCTCCGCCTTCTCAAAGAGAGGCCCAAGGCCATCATCCTCCAAGGGGAAAGGGCCTTGGAAACAGCCCGAAGGCTTAGGGGCCACCCCGAGGGCAAGCTGGCCTCCTTGTACCTGGTGAGCGAAACCCCGCCGGGGCTTCTCTTCCGCCCCCTTAGGGTCCTGCACCTTCCCAAACCCCTAAAGGCCCAGGAGGTGCTGAAGGCCCTGGCCCCCTTAAGGCGCGGGGGAAGCTAGTTGGGCCGCCTCCCTTCCCGGAGAATGGCCTCCGCCCGCTCCCGGTAGGCCAGGAGGGCCTGGTGCCACTCGTCGGTGGGGTGGACGTGGGGCAGGACCGCCTGGGTGCGGGCCAGGATCTCCTCGGGGGAGCGGTAGCCCAGCTGGGCCAGGGTGTCCACCACCATCTCCTGCGCCCCCACCCACTCCCGGCTTCCCTCCTCAGAAAGCTCCGCCGCCTTCCGGTAATGGGCCAGGGCCTCCTCCAGGTGCATGAGGTCGTAGGCGATATGGCCCAGGATCAGCTCCCCCGCCGCCTCCGCCCCCTGGTGCATGGCCCTTTGGGCCATCCCCTCCGCCTCCTGGTACCGCCCCTGGCGGTACAGGGCCTCGGCCAGGTCGGCAAGAGCCTGGGCCTGGTAGGGGTAGCCCTCTTCCCGCAAAAGGGCCTCCAGGTACTCCTCCGCCTCCAGGTAGGCCCCGTGGTCCAGGGCCGCCACCCCCATCTCGTGGAGGACATACCCCCTTTCCACCCCCTCCGCCCGGGCCAAGGCCTCCCGGAAGGCGGCCATGCCCTCGGCGTAGCGGCCAAGGCGAAGGAGAATCTGCCCCTCCAGGAGGGGGGTGCCGTAGGCCTTGTGGCCGCTTTCCTCCTCCCGTCGCAAAGCCTCCCGTACCTCCTCCAAAGCCCGGTTGGGGTTATCCAGGAGGAGGTGGGCCCGGGCCAGGAGGTAGTGGCGCGTGGCGGCATCCTCGAGGGGTTCCTCCCCCACAGCCCCCGAGGCCTCCTCCAGGGCCAGGAGGGCCCTTTCCCCCTCTCCCGCCTCCACCCACATGGCGGCGGCATCCAAAAGGAGCCAGTAACGCTCCAGGCCCAAGGCCAGCTCCGCTCCCCTCTCGTAGGCCAAGGCGGCTTCCGGATAGCGGCCAAGCCGCTCCAAGGCCCTTCCCTTAAGCCCCTCCGCCCGCCAGGCCAAAAAGGCGGGAAGCCCTTCCCTAAGGGTCCTTAGCACCTCCTCAAACCGGCCCAGGTAGAAGAGGGCCTGGGCCTGGTGGTACCGGGCCCGGGGGTCCTCCGTGGGGAGGAACAGGGCCCGCACCTCCCCCTCCCCCCGGCCCTCGAGGGCCAGAAGCTCCCCCAAAAGGGCCCGGTAGAGGGGATCGTACTCCAGCCCCCCAAGCTCGTAGGCCTCCTCCAGGGCCCGGTGGGCCTTTTCCCGCCCCTCCTCCCCGTAGAGGCTGTGAACCTCCGCCAGGAGGAGAAGGGCCTCTTTGGCCTCCTCCTTGGAGCCGAAAAGGGCCTTGCGGGTGAGGCGCTCAATGGCGGTATCGTAATCCCCGTGGTGCAGGGCCTCGAGGACCCCCCTCATCGCCGCTAGAGGATACCACAGCCTTCAGTCCTCTCACCCAAAAGGCGCTACCATAGGGCCAGGGAGGTAGACCTTGCCGCAGCGGATCAACCCTTTCACCCTGATCTTTTTGCTCCTTCTAGGCTATCTGGCCTATACCGCCTTCACCGGCCCTCCAGCCCCCACCCTTTCCTACACCGAGTTTCGCAAGCTGGTACGGGAAGGCAGGGTGGCCGAGGTGGTCCTGGAGGAAACCCGCATCCTGGGCACCCTTAAGGAGCCGGAACGCTTCCCCACCCCCCAAGGGGGGAGCCAGGTGGCCAGGCGCTTCGCCGTGCCCCTGCCCCCCGCCCAAGTGGCCGACCCCGAGCTTCTTCGCTTTTTGGAGGAAAACGGGGTCAAGATCGTCACCAAACCCCCCTCCTTCTGGCCCCAGTTCCTCCTCTACCTGGGCCCCACGGTCCTCCTCATCCTCTTTTTCTGGTTTTTCTTCATGCGGGCCCAAGGCGGGGCCGGCCAGGTGATGCAGTTCGGGCAGAGCCGGGCCAAGCTTTACGGGAAGGAAAAGCAGGTCAACACCACCTTCAAGGACGTGGCCGGCCACGAGGAGGCCAAGCGGGAACTCATGGAGGTGGTGGATTTCCTGAAGCATCCCAAAAAATACCTGGAGCTGGGGGCGGAGATCCCCAAAGGCGTCCTCCTGGTAGGCCCCCCGGGTACCGGCAAGACCCTCCTCGCCCGGGCGGTGGCAGGGGAGGCCGGAGTGCCCTTCTTCTCCGTTTCCGCCAGCGAGTTCATGGAGATGTTCGTGGGCGTGGGGGCAAGCCGGGTACGAAGCCTCTTTGAGGATGCCCGCAGGAACGCCCCCAGCATCATCTTCATCGACGAGCTGGACTCCATCGGCCGCAAGCGGGGAGCGGGCATAGGTGGCGGCCACGACGAGCGGGAACAGACCCTAAACCAGATCCTTTCCGAGATGGATGGCTTTGAGAAGGACACCTCCGTGATCGTCCTGGCCGCCACCAACCGTCCGGATATCCTGGACCCCGCCCTCCTGCGCCCCGGGCGCTTTGACCGGCAGGTGGTGGTGGGCCTTCCCGCCCTGGAGGAGCGCCGGGACGTCCTCCTGGTCCACATGCGGGGCAAACCCATCGCCGAGGAGGTGGACGCCCTGGAGTTGGCCCACCTCACCCCGGGATTTTCGGGGGCCGACCTCAAGAACCTGGTGAACGAGGCAGCCCTGCTGGCGGCCCGGGACGGCGCTAGGCAAATCCGCAAGGAGCACTTCCTCAAGGCCCTGGACAAGATCGTCTTGGGCCTGGAGCGGCCCGCCCTAAAGCTTTCCGAGGAGGAGAAAAGGGCCGTGGCCTACCACGAGGCGGGGCATGCGGTGGTGGGGGAGGTTCTGCCCCACGCCGACAAAACCGAGAAGGTCTCCATCGTCCCCCGGGGCATGGCCTTGGGCGCCCGCTGGAGCAAGCCGGAGGAAAGGGTCTTGGTCTCCAAGGACCACCTCATGGACGAGCTGGCCGTCCTCATGGCGGGCCGGGTGGCGGAGGAGCTTTTCACCGGCACCGTGACCACCGGAGCCCAGGACGACTTCAAGCGGGCCACCCAGATCGCCAAGCGCATGGTCTTGGACTGGGGCATGGGGGAGCACTTCCGGAACATCGCCTGGGGTTCGGACTCGGGCCCCATCTTCCTGGGAGAGGAGATCGCCAAGAAAAAGGACCACTCCGAGGAAACCGCCCGCCTCATTGACCAGGACATCCGCAAAATCCTAGACGAGGCCTACGCTAAAGCCCGCCAGGTCCTCATGGAGCACGCCCCCGCCATGCATAGGATCGCCGAGGAACTTCTCCGGGAGGAAACCATCCCCGGGGAGCGGGTGCGGGCCATCCTTAAGGAAACGCAGGCGGTGCAGAAGGCCTCGGAGGAAGGCGCCTAGCAAAGGGCAGGAAGGGCCCTTCTGGCCTCGGAAAGAAGGGCCTCCCTTGTAGGCTCATCCCATCCCAGGAGGGGGGCCATGAGGTCCACCACCCGGGGCAGGGCCTCCTCCGCCTTTTTGCGGTCCAGAAGGGCCAGGCCCAGCCTGCGGGCCAGCACGTCCAAAGGCCTTTGCGCTAGCTCCTCCCTTACGGCATAGACCACCTCCCCCTCCAGGTAGGGAAGCCCAGGGAGGAGGGGCCGATCCCCCAGGGCCACCACCTCCCCCGCCAGGGTGCCGTAGTGGCCATAGAGGTGCGCCGCCACCTCCTCCGGCACGGGCAGGAAAGGCCTGGGCCCCGCCCCAAGGAGGGGGGTGCGCTGGCTTGGGGAGGGGGGAAGGTGGAGGGAGAGGTCCTTGGCCAGGCGTTCCACTAGGTCCAAGGCCATGAGGCGGAAGGTGGTCCACTTGCCCCCGGTGAGGGTGTAAAGCCCCTTTTCCTCCACGATGAGGTGGTCCCGCACCAGCCTTTTGGTCTCCCCTTTCCCCACCAGGGGCCTGAGGCCCGCCCAGGCGGCCAGGACCCTGTCCGATAGGTCCCCCAGGTAGGGCCGGATCTCCTCCAGGAGGTAGGCCACCTCCTCCTCCCGGGGAAGAGGGCAGGCCCTGGCCTCGGCGGGGAGGTCGGTGGTGCCCAGAAGGGCCCGGCCCTGCCAGGGCAGGAGAAAGAGGACCCGGCCATCCCGCGTCCTGGGGAGGAGGAGGCCTGCCTTTAAGGGGTAGTCCAGGACCAGGTGGGCCCCGCTGGAGGGGGTGAGGAGGGGGGGAAGGTGGGGATCCAACAGGCGGCGCACCCGGTCCGCCTGGGGCCCGGTGGCGTTCACCACCGCCTGGGCCCAGACCTCCACCTCCTTGCCCGTAAGGCGGTCCTTCACCACCGCGCCCCGCACCCTCCCCTCCCTCAGAAGAAAGCCTGCGGCCTCCGCGTAGTTGAGGGCCACCGCCTTCCGGCTTAGGGCGGAGAGGATAAGGGCCAGGTTCAGGCGATGGTCGGCGAACTGGCCATCCCCGTAGAGGATGCCCCCCAAGGTGGGGGGGAGGTCGGGGAAAAGGACCCTCACCTCCTTGGGGGAAGCGTAGCGGCTTGGGGCAAGGCGTCTTGCCCCCGCCAGGAGGTCGTAGAGCTTGAGGCCCACCCAGTAGTAAGGCACCTCCAAGGGGCGGAAGAGGGGGGTGAGGAGGGTCAAAGGCCTGGC
Organism: Thermus caldifontis; assembly: GCF_003336745.1. Taxonomy (NCBI): domain Bacteria; kingdom Thermotogati; phylum Deinococcota; class Deinococci; order Thermales; family Thermaceae; genus Thermus; species Thermus caldifontis. The sequence continues at coordinate 25,344 of NZ_QGMX01000025.1, forward strand.
CAGGTGGGGGGCCAGGGCCATCACCACCTTTCGCTCGCGGAGGGCCTCCCGCACCAGGCGGAGCTGCTTGGGGTTCCCTTCCTTGAAGGCCAGCTCCAGGTAGCGCACCCCCCCGTGGAGCAGCTTGGTGGAGCGGCTGCTGGTACCCATGCCGAAGTCCCCCGCCTCCACCAAGGCCGCCCGTAGGCCCCTCAGGGTGGCCTCCCACAACACCCCCGCCCCCGTGGCCCCACCCCCCAGGATCAGGAGGTCCAAAGGCCCTTTGAGCCCTTCCCAAAGCTCCTCGCGGCTTGGGCTCATCCCTCCTCCCTCGCCCAGCCCAGGGCCCGCGCCACCGCCCGCCGCCAACCCCCGTGGAGGGCCTTCCGCTTTTCCTCCGGCATCCGGGGGTCAAAGCGGGCCTCCAGGGTCCAGGCCCCCTTCACCTCCTCCAGCCCCAGGGCCCCTGCCCCCACCCCCGCCATCAGGGCCGCCCCCAAGGCGGTGGTCTCCGTAACCTTGGGCCTCAGGACCGGCGCCCCCAGAAGGTCCGCCTGGATCTCCAGGAACAAGGGGTTTTGGGCCATTCCCCCATCCACACGGAGCTCCTTCAGGACTAAACCCGCCTCCTCCTCCATGGCCCTCACCACGTCCGCCACCTGGAAGGCCACCCCCTCCAAGGCCGCCCGGGCCAGGTGGGCCCTGGTGGTGCCCCGGGTGAGGCCCAGGATGGCCCCCCGGGCGTAAGGGTCCCAGTAGGGAGCCCCCAGGCCCGTGAAGGCCGGGACCAGGTACACGCTCCCCGTGTCCTCCACCTCCCGGGCTAAGGCCTCCACCTCGGCGCTTTCCCGGATAAGGCCCAGGCCCTGAAGCCACCCCACCACCGCCCCCGCCATGAACACGCTCCCCTCCAGGGCGTAGCTGGCCCTACCCCCCAGGCTCCAGGCCACGGTGGCGAGGAGACCCTTCCTGGAGAGCACCGGCCGCTCCCCCGTGTGCAGAAGGAGAAAGGCCCCGGTGCCGTAGGTGCACTTCCCCTCCCCCGCCTCCAAGGCTGCCTGCCCGAAAAGGGCCGCCTGCTGATCCCCAAGAACCCCGCGGATGGGAAGAGCCTCACCCAAAAGCCCGGGCAGGGTCTCCCCAAACGCCCCATCCGAGGGGCGCACCTCGGGGAGCATGGCCCGGGGGATGCGGAGCACCTGCAAAAGCTCCTCATCCCAGGAGAGGGTGTGGAGGTTGAAAAGCAGGGTGCGGCTGGCGTTGGAAGGATCGGTGGCATGCACCCTTCCCCCGGTGAGGCGGTAAAGGAGCCAGGTGTCCACGGTGCCGAACAGGGCCTCCCCCTTTTCCGCCTTCTCCCTAAGGCCAGGCACGTTCTCCAAAAGCCAGGCCAGCTTGGTGCCGGAGAAGTAGGGGTCCAGAAGAAGCCCGGTGCGCTCCCGGAAAAGGGGCTCAAGCCCCTGGGCCTTAAGGGCTTGGCACAAAGGGGCCGTGCGCCGGTCCTGCCAGACGATGGCGTTATGGAGGGGCCTCCCCGTCCCCCTCTCAAACACCAAGGTGGTCTCCCGCTGGTTGGTAAGGCCCAGGGCCACCACCTCCTTGGCCGCCACCCCCCCTTGGCGCAAAACCTCTTGCGCCGCCTCAAGCTGGCTCTCCCAGATCTCCAGGGGGTCGTGCTCCACCCAGCCGGGCCTGGGGTAAAGCTGCCGGAACTCCCGCCGGGCCATGGCCATGGGCCTTCCCTCCAGGGTAAAGAGCAAGGCCCGACTGCTGCTGGTGCCCTGGTCCAGGGCCAAAAGGTATTCCTTCGTTTGCTACTTGACACCACTAGCAGACATGAGAGATAAGGGGGGTGCCATGCGC
>NZ_QGMX01000028.1 GCF_003336745.1 Thermus caldifontis
AGGCTTTTGGGGGTTCACATGCAAGAAAGGAGCATGGTGTACAAAGTTAGGGGCGCAAATCAACCCATCGGGGGCCTTCCCGTTAATAACCCTCAGGTCAGGGTAATACCACTTACTCCCCTTTTCCTGGGTAAACTCCATGAGGGATTGGGCCACTTCGGCGGTAAGGTTGGGGTCAAGGGGATTGCGACTAGGCCGATAAGGGAGAGCGTGGGCTGTGGGGCCTTCTTGACCACACAAGGGGGCAGTCCTCAAGGGGCCAGGGGCCTGTCCCTAGGCGGGCAAAAGGGCCGCGCCCGGTCTGGCTGGAGGCGGGGTATCCAGGAGAAGGAGCGAAAGCGCCCATCCTCCATGACCACCTGGCCGTAAACCCCCCAGCCTTCCACTAGGTGATCCCGAAGGAGCACGGGGCGCACCTCCGCCAGACCCTCAGGGCACGCCAAAGGCTCCACCCGCACCTGGCGGTGGCGGAACCTATGGGAATCTGGCTCTGCGGCGCAACGGGACTGGCCCCGGTCTACGAGCACCCGGTCGTCGAAGCAGGAAGAGGCCAGTCATCTATGAAGCCCGCCAGGGCGAAGTAGATGACCATGAGCCACGGAACGGTTGTAGCCCCCTGGGTTACACTGAGGGCGTGGAGGCCCTGGCTTCCTACCTAGACAAGGCGGTGCGCAGGCTTCGGGAGGCCATGGACCTGGAAGCCCTTTACCTCTTCGGCTCCCATGCCCGGGGGACTGCGGATGCCCGCTCCGACCTGGACCTTCTGGTGGTGGCCCGCACCCCTCTGCCGCCCCTGAAGCGAATCGGGCTGGTGCTGGAGCTTCTTCAGGATGCGCCCTGGCCCGTGGAGGCCCTGGTCCTCACCCCAGAGGAGCTGGCCGAGAGAAAGGAGTTCCCCTTTTTACAGGGGGTCCTCGAGGAGGCGGTGCCCCTCTATGAGCGTGGAAAAGAGGCGGCTTGAAGGGGAGCGCTGGCTACTCCAGGCGGAGGACGACCTGGAGGCGGGCAGGATACTCTTGGAGGTGGGTAAGCATGCCCAGGCGGCCTTTATGGCCCAGCAGGCGGGGGAAAAGGCCCTGAAAGGCCTTTGGTTTGCCCTGGGCTTGGATCCCTGGGGGCACAGCCTTACCCGGCTGGTGCGGGACCTACCCGGAGAGTGGGGAACAAGGCTTCAGCCCCTTCTCCCTTTGGCCCTCGCCTTGGATAAGCTCTATATCCCCACCCGTTATCCCGATGCCCTTCCCGGGCTGATCCCCAAAGAGGCCTACACCCGGGAGGAGGCGGAGGAAGCCCTAGCCCATGCCCAGGTCCTTCTTGCCCAGGTTCGGCAAGCCTTTGCGGAGGGAAACTGAATGGCCTCCCCTGTGGCGGAGGTGGCCCAGGGGCCCCCTTTGACCGGAGGGGGGACGCAGACGGATGCCCCTCCGCCTGCGCTGGCGTCGCAGAATATCTGCGGAGCACTCGTGGATTTTCCACGAGGATGGGAGAGGCTATTATCGTTTATGTCAATCCCATAGCCCGCTCTGGGACGCGGAAGAGAAACCCACAAAAAACGCGACATGACTGGGAAGCAGCCTGGGCGGTGCTGGACCGGGCGGGGTGGTCTGTTTCATCCCAAGGTGCGGCCTCTCCTCCTCCCTCCCTATTCCCCTGAGCCGCAGCCGGCGGAGGGGGTGTTGGGGAGATGATGGAGGTGGTGGCCTAGGATGCAGGAATCGGTGTGAGAGGGTAGTAGAACAGAACGGTCAGCACTTCTTTTGGACCCCCGAGGCTAGGGCAAGGGTAGGTGACAACTTGGGGTGACACACAGACCTTGACATGGCCCCTATCTGGGCAACGAAGGCTTTTCAGTGTCAGCTATGTCTTCAACAACGATCACCCTTAGTCGACCTGCGGGTGTACCCAGAACTTCATGAAAGACAGCCTCTACCTCCTGTTTTAGAGACTCCCTTTCCTCCCGGGTAAGAGGCCTCTCACGCGCCACCAGCACCTCCAGCAAAGGCATGGCCACCTCCTACGTGAACCGCAAGGTGAGGGACCTGCCTCCGGTCCCCATCAAGGTGAAAAGATCCCCTGGATTTGCCACCTGCACAGGGGCCCAGGCACCCGACATCACCACATCCCCAGGCTCCAAGAACACACCGTAGGCGCCGAGGGTGTTGGCCAACCATGCCACGGCCCTTGCTGGATGCCCCAGGCAGGCAGCCCCCACCCCTTGGGCAACCATCTGCCCATTCCGGTAAAGGACTAGCCCTAGGGTAGATAGGTCTTCCTCCAGCAAACTCATTTCCCAGGATCCCACCACGAACGCTCCAAACGAGGCATTGTCCGCCACCGTATCCTCGATGCGAATGCGCCATTCAGCAATGCGGCTATCCACAATCTCAATGGCGAAGGCCAGCGCTTCCGTAGCCGCCAACACCTCTTGGGGTGTTGCACCTGGCCCCTCCAGACGCCGACCGATCAAGAAGGCCAGCTCCCCCTCGACCCTGGGTTGCAGGAAGAGGTCAAAGGGCACCTCCGTTCTTCCCCCGACTCCCAGGAAGCGGCTGGCCCACAGGTTGCCAAAGTCCGGCTGGTCCACCCCTAACTGGGCCTGCACCGCTTTGGAGGTAAGTCCAATCTTTCGCCCCACCACCCTATCCCCTTTGGCTAGGCGAATGGAGTTCCAGGCCTCCTGCACCCGGTAGGCCGCCTCGAGGCCACGCAAACCCCGTTCCGAAAGGGGAGGTACCGGCCTCCTATTCTCCCAAGCCTCTTCCAACTCCCTGGCGAAAGCCTGCGCATCCATGGCTTCACCGATTAGCTATGCACACGTTTTTGGTTTCGTAGTAGAACTCGTAACCGTAATGCCCTCCCTCACGGCCGATGCCCGATTGTTTGGCCCCACCGAAGGGCACCCTAAGGTCCCGCACGAACCAATCGTTGATCCAAACCGTCCCCACCTCGAGGGCCTCCGCCACCCGAACCGCTTGCCCAACGTCCTGGGTTTGCACGATGGCGTTAAGGCCATAAGGCGTGTTATTAGCCAGTTCTATGGCCTCTTCCTCCGTTTCAAAGGGCATCACCACCACCATGGGGCCAAAAATCTCCTCTTGGCACACCTGGTCCGAGGGCTTTACATTCACCACCACCGTGGGCTCCAGGAAGAATCCCTTGTCGAAGGGATGCGGAAGATCCGGTCGCTTGCCTCCGGTCAGAATGGTGGCGGTTTCCCGGGCGATTTCCACGTAAGACATTACTTTTTGCAAGTGTTCCTCGGCGATCAGAGCTCCCATGCGGGTTTCCGGATCCAGGGGATCCCCCACCTTCAGGGCCCTGACCGCTCGAACCAACTTCTCCAGGAAGGCATCGTAGATGGAACGCTGCACAAGCACACGGGAACCCGCCAGGCAAACCTCTCCTTGATTAAAGAAGCTGGCCCTTAGGGTTACCTCAACTGCCCGGTCCAGATGGGCACTCTCAAAGACAATGTTGGGTGCCTTCCCCCCCAGCTCCATGGACAAGCGCTTCAAGGTATCCGAGGCATTTTTCATGATCACTTTACCCGTGGTGGTTTCCCCCGTAAAGGAGATGAGGCGGACCTGCGGGTGCCGGGTGAGAAGCTCTCCAGCAGAGTTGGGACCGAAACCGTGCACTACGTTGAACACCCCTGGGGGAAGCCCTGCCTCGTGGGCACAGCGGGCCAAAAGCCAGGCTCCGAGCGGGGTAAACTCCGCCGGCTTTAGGACAGCGGTATTACCAAAAGCCAGGGTGGGCCCAATCTTCCAAGTGGCCAACATGCTGGGCATGTTCCAAGGAGTGATCAGGGCTGCCACACCCACGGGAAAGCGCAACACGTAGTTGATATAGCCATTTTCCATGGGATAGGCTTCAGACCCATGGGTGACCGCAAAGTCCGCAAAAAACTCTATGTTATTGGCCATTCTATCCACATAACCCAAGCGGTTTTCGTGGATGGGCCGGCCCACATCCAGACTTTCGATAACCTCAAAGACCGGTTTGTACTCGCGGATTTTCTCCGCAAACCGGCGAAGGTAAGGGCGCCTTTGGCTGGGGGGCATCTTACCCCAGGTACGGAAGGCCTCCATAGCTGCCGCCACGGCCATTTCCACCTCCTTCCCCCGCCCTTCTGGGGCAGTGCCAATTACTTCCCCAGTGGCCGGATAGATTACGGGAAACCGGTTGTCGCCGCGCACAAACTCCCCGCCGATGTAGTGGGTCACCTCCAGGGGCAGAAAGAGGGGAAAACCTAAAGCCGCGAGCCGGTCCTGCGTTTCCTTGTACAGCTTGGGTTCCACCATTGTCCGCCTCCTACCCTATCCACGCCAGAACAATACTTCCTTCCCCGAAAAGCTCTAGGACCCCTTTGTGCAGAGGTACCGCCGGCGCCGGGGAGCCGAGAAAGATCACCTGGCCCGCCTTTAGCCCTCCCACCCGTCCAGCCAACCAGGAAAGCCTCTCCCCCGGATCCCCCAGGGCCTCCACCGGGCCTTCCGTAACCTTCTCCCCGTTAAGGTAAAGGCGTAAGTCCCCCCGGGGAAGCCGGCCATAGGCCCTGAGGCCCACGATAAATCCACCTCCGGAGGCATTGTCCGCCACCACTTCGGGCAGGGTAAAGCGGTAGCCCTCCCAAACCGAGTCCAACACATCCACCGCAAGGAAAAACCGCCCAATGGCCCGATAGGCCTTCCCCGGGGAACTCCCAGGAGGAAGGTCTTCCTTAAGCACCAAAGCCACTTCCGGCTCCACGCGAGGTTGAAGGAAGTGCGACAGGACCACCTCCTCCAGGAGCATGCCCGGATGGACCCTACCAAAGATGGGCTCGGAGGCTTTCATTTGCCGCTGTTTGGCCTCAGAAACCAGGCCCAGCTTGAACCCTTTCAGAGGACCCGGGAATAGGGCCTCTTGGATCCGGTAGGCCTCCTCAAGACTCACGCCCCAATCCTGCCCGCCCTGCAGAGGCCTGGACTCGCGCCGTGCCTGACGGATGGCATCCAAAAGGGTCACGCCCCCTCCTTATCGGACAAGAGGACTCCTCCTGCAGCCCACTGATCCTTACAGACCTCGTACAGGATCACCCGTACCTCCTCATGGGGCTCATATAAAATGCGGGAGGCCACCTCCGTAAGCCGTTTAACCAGCTCCCGCTTCTTTTCCAGGGAGCGACCTTCCAGAAGGGTCACCTTGAGCACCACCATGTCTCAATCCGCGACGACTTCCACTTCCTTTTCCTTAAGCTCCAGGGCCACACGCAAGATCCAGTCCTCTTGTCCAGCCACCGCTTGCCTGCGGCCCAGTTCCAGGAGAATCGCCATGGGATCCACGCCCAACTCCCTACCAATCCTCTTGGCGTGGAGGAGAAAGGTGGAGTAAACCCCAGCGTAGCCAATAGCAATGGAGTCCCGGTCGGGATAAGGTTGGAAGTGGAGGATGGGCCCCATCACGTACTCTGCCCCGTCCAGCAGCTTGAACACGTCCAGACCCGGGTTTAGGCCTGCCTTGTCCAGGACGGCTGCCAACACCTCGGTGGCGGCATTGCCCGCCCCAGCCCCATAACCCCTCAGGGTACCATCCACCCAATCGGCTCCTGCCGCCAAGGCCGCCAGGGTGTTGCCGATGGCCAGACCCAGGTTATTGTGCGCATGGAAACCCACCCTAGCCCGAGTAAGCGCCGACTTAAGGGCCTTCACCCGTTGGTAGGCATCTTGGGGCAACATGGCCCCGGCGGAATCCACGATGTAGACCACGTCGGCCCCGTATTCCTCCATGAGTTGGGCCTGCTCCGCAAGAAACTCTGGGGAGCGCATGTGGCTCATCATGAGGAAACCCACCGCCTCGAGGCCCAACTCCTTAGCCATGCCGAAGTGCTGTTGGGAAATGTCCGCCTCGGTGCACTGGGTGGCGATGCGCACGATTTGAATGCCCGCTTCAACGGCTTCCTTGAGTTCTTTCCGGGTGCCGATCCCCGGTAGGAGGAGAGCCGCCACCTTAGCCCTTTTCACTGTTTCCCGCACCGTGCGGATCAGCTCCATTTCGCTGACCCGAGAGAAACCGTACTGAATTGAGCTCCCCCCAAGACCATCCCCGTGGGACACCTCTAGGGCATGGACCCCTGCCTCATCCAGGAGCTGGGCGATGGCCCGGACCTCTTCCTGGGTGTACTGGTGCCGGTGGGCATGGGAACCATCCCGCAGGGTGGTGTCCACCACCACCGGAGGTCTGGCCTGGGAAAGATCAAAGATCATGCCACCACCTCCTCCACCCGCGTCCCCAGGAGGTACTGGGCAAAAACCTCGCCTACCCTCCGAGCCGAGGCAGTCATGATATCCAAATTTCCTGCATATTTGGGCAGAAAGTCCCCTGCCCCTTCCACCTCTAAAAGCACGGAGATTACGGTCCTCTCCCCCCAGGGCGTGGGGAGGCGCTCAAAAACAGGGTCCGCCTTCAGGCGGTAACCCGGCACGTAAGTCTGCACCTCGGCCTCCATGGCTCGCACGCTGGCCACCAGCGTATCCCGGTCAAAATCCTCATCTTGGGGAATAGTCCGAACGGTGTTGGTCATGATGATGGGAGGATCCGCCGGGTTAAGGATGATGATGGCCTTCCCCATCTGGGCACCTCCTATCGCCTCTAGGCCCTTTGCCGTGGTAAAGGTGAACTCGTCTATATTCTGCCGCGTTCCTGGGCCTGCGGAAGGCGAGGCCACGGTGGACACCATCTCCGCATAGAGCACCGGAGCCACCCGATGGATCGCATAAACCAGGGGAATCGTGGCCTGCCCACCGCAGGTAATAAGGTTGACATTATCCTCGCCCAAGTGCTCCTTTAGGTTCACGGGCGGTACCACATAAGGACCCCTGGCTGCAGGGGTAAGGTCGATGGCGATTTTCCCGAATTCCCTTAGGAGCTTGGCGTGGCGCACGTGGGCTTTGGCGCTGGTGGCATCAAAAACGATGCGAATTTCAGGCCTCCCCAGAATGTATTCGATTCCCTCGTGGCTGGCCTCGAGGCCCAGGGCCTTCGCCCGGGCCAGGCCCTCGGATTTGGGGTCGATTCCCACCAGGGCCACCAGTTCCATGTGCCCTGGGTTTTTGAGAAGCTTATACATCAGGTCCGTACCGATGTTTCCGGAACCTAGGATCGCCACCTTGACCTTGCCCATACCCCGTCCTCCATGTAACCCAAGCGCTCGGACACCGTGCGGGTGGCCTCGAGAATAGCCTTGCGGTACTCGTCCTTCATCTGTTGAAAGCGGTAAAAGGGTACCGAAAGGCTCATGGCTGCGATGACTTCCCCGGTATGGTCGCGGATGGGTGCGGCTACGCAGCAGAGCTCTGGGATGACCTCCTCGATGTCATAGGCATATCCCCGCTCCCTCACCGCCTCGAGCTCCGTAAAAAGCTCATCCAAGGTGGTGATGGTGTTCGGGGTGAAGGCCGGCATACCCTGCGTGGCCATGATCCTCTCCACCTCCTCCCAGGGTCGCGAGGCCAAGAGCACCTTACCAACCGCACTACAGTGGGCAGGAAGTTCCATCCCAATCCCTGTATTGACCACCCGAACCGCCCGGGTACCCTCTAGCTTTTCCACATAGACCACGCGCCCGCATTCTAGAACCGCCAAATGCGTGGTCTCGCCAAAGCGGGCTACCAGTTCCTCCATGGCCCTCCGGGCTTCCTGCCGCCAGGAACTGGTGGAGAGAAGAACCTGGGAAAGGGTAAGGATGCGCCAGCCCAGACGATACCGCCCGTCCCGGCCCCGCTTGAGAAGGCCGATCTGCGCCAAGGTGGAAAGCAGGGCGTGGGCACTGGACTTAGGGATGCCCAACGCCTTCGCCGCCTCACTCACCCCCCACTCCGGGTTCTCCCGGGTGAAAAGCTCCAAAACCTCGCCCACCTTTTGCACCGTTCCGAGCATGGGCCTCACCTCCGAGAGTAACGGGCAACTCCCCACGGGACGATAGGCTTATTCAGCATAGCCGAACGTCTTGTTCGCTATATCCGAACGATTGGCTTGTGCGGGTTTAAGCTTCCATTTATGTTAGGGGCAAACGCCACACACCGCCCAGGTAAGCGGGATAAGGAGGTTGGTCAAAGTGCCCAAACCACCCGTGCAAATGTCCGAGGAGGAGTTGAAAAACCTTCGGGAACGTTACCGAGAACTCATCGGCTTCGTGCCTCCTAGAATCCAAGCCCGCACCGACCTCCTAGCCCGCCTGGACCCAGAAACCCTACGGATGCAGGAGGAGTTGCGGGCGAGATTGATGTATCCCAAGTGCTTCGATGTCAAGACTGCCCAGCTCATGCTTTTCGGCATGCTCCTCATGGATCTCTCTGACGCTGCCCGCCTGCACGCCATAGCTGCCAGAAGGGCAGGTGCCACGTATGAGGAGCTCAATGCGGTGGTAGGGCTAGCCTTCCTCTTCAGGGGCCTGCCCGCGGCCAACCGAGGAGCGGAAGTGATACAAGAAATCCTTCGCATGGAGGAGGAAGGGAGGCTTTGATGGAAGGGTTTGACGTGGTTCAGCTGGCGCATGCGGAGATCTACACCCCAGACCCGGAAGGAAGCCTCTGGTTTTTCAAGGAACTCTTGGGCCTAGAGGAAACAGCCCGGGAAGGGCAGTCCGTCTACCTTCGGGCCTACGAGGACTGGTACCACCACACCCTGAAAATCACCGAGGCCAAGGAGCCAGGCCTGGGCCATATTGCCTGGCGCACGGCCACCCCCGAGGCCCTGGAGAGACGGGTAAAGAGCTTGGAAAGAACAGGGCTAGGAGAAGGATGGACCGAGGGTGATCTCGGCCATGGACCCGCCTACCGCTTTCGTACACCAGACGGACACCGGATGGAGCTCCTCTTCGAGGTGGAATACTACGAGGCCCCTCCAGAAAAATCGAGCAAACTAAAAAATCGCCCTTCCAAGCGGCCCCTCCGGGGCATCCCTGTCCGTCGGCTGGACCATGTGAACTGCCTCTGCCACGAGGTCACTCCCAACCGCCGCTTTTTCCAGGAGGTGCTGGGCTTTAAGCTGCGGGAGCAGAAAGTACGAGGTGAAGGGGAGGAGTTGGGAGCCTGGCTTTCCGTGAGCCCCCTAGTCCATGAGATCGGGCTTATGCGCGACGCCACGGGGTCTAAAGGCCGCTTCCACCACATTGCCTTCTGGTATGGCTATCCGCAGCACCTGATGGACCTGGCGGACCTCTGCGTGGAATACGACATTCGCATTGAGGCTGGCCCGGGCAAACACGGCACCACTCAAGCCTACTTCATGTACGTATTCGAGCCCGGCGGTACCCGGGTGGAGTTGTTCGGGGACACCGGCTACCTGATCTTTGATCCCACCTGGAAAACGGTGGTTTGGGACGTGAGCAACCTCAACGATTTGGAAAAGAGCACCATTTGGTTTGGCGGCCAACTTCCTAGCACCTTCTACACTTACGGGACACCCCCCGTTCGGGAAAAAGCCGGGGTGTAAATGCATGAGATCGGCTTGGAGCAAAAAGTAGACACGATTGTTGACAATCTCTGGCCGGGTGAGGTAAGGTCGAACAACTACAGCCAGGGAGGCGGGCAATGGGCAAGGTAAATCGTAGGCAGGTGGTAAAGGCAGGCATCGGACTGGTAGGGCTGGCGGCTTCCTCTCGTTTCTCCTTTGCGATAGCCCAGCGCGATGAGCCCGTTCGCATTGGGGTAGTGCTGTCCTATTCCGGTCCTTATGCCCGGTTGGGGCAGGAGATCACCAAAGGCATGGAGTTGTATCTGGAAAAAGTGAACCACCAGGCAGGGGGCAGGCGCATCCAGCTGCTGAAAGAGGATGAGGAAGCCGACCCTGCCGTGGCTGTGCGCAAAATACGCAAGCTGGTAGAGCAGGACCGAGTTAACCTTCTCACCGGCGTCATTCTGTCCTCTTCCGCTTACGCTATTCGTGATTACATTCATGAACGCCAAATTCCCCTCGTGGTGGCCAATGCCGCAGCCAACGGTATCACCCGCGAACGACGTAGCCCTTACATCTTCCGAACCTCTATCAGCGCTTGGCAGCAGCACTACCCCATGGGTCCATGGGTCGCAAAAAACGTGGGGAAAAAGGTCTTCCTCCTGGCCCTGGATTACGCTTTCGGCAAAGAGGCCACAGCAGCCTTCAAGGAGAGCTTTTTGGCTGCAGGAGGGGAGGTGGTAGGTGAGTTGTATTCTCCCCTCGGGAGCACCGACTACAGTGCGGTGATCTCCCGCATCGCGGCTGCCAGGCCCGAAGCGGTCCACGCTGTCCTTTCCGGGAGCGATGCGGTAATCTTCATGCGCCAATTTGTTCAGTTCGGCCTAAACCGCACGATACAGCTAGCCGTAAGCGGTGAGGTAACGGATGAAAATGTCCTCGAGGCCATTGGGGACGCAGCCATAGGGGCCAAGAGCGGGGACCACTGGGTCTACACCCTCAATAACGCTGCCAACAAGGAGTTTATAAGAGCCTATCGACAGAAATACGGTGGGATTCCCAACCACTTTGCCGTGCGCGGGTACGACGCCATGCAGTTTATCGTGGACGCCATCAACACTGTCCAAGGGGATCTGGGCAACAAAAGCCGCCTGGTTAACGCCTTCAAAAGTGCCAAAATTATTAGTCCCCGAGGGTTTGTGCAAATTGACCCCGAGACCAACAACGCGACCCAGCACGTTTATGCCCGCGAGGTGGCACGGATTGATGGCATCCTCACCAATCGCCTCCTGGCTGACCTTGGCATTATACGAGACCCGGGGAAATAAGAACCATGGCCCTCCTTCTCCTGACCCAGCTCTTGAACAGCTTGGCCTTCGGAATGCTGCTCTTCCTTTTGGCCCTAGGCCTCTCACTCATCTTCGGGGTAGCCCGGGTAATTAACCTCGCTCATGGCGCCTTCTACATGCTCGGAGCCTACCTGGGTTTATTAGTTAGCGGTGCTTTGAACAACTTCTGGTTGTCCCTTCTTCTGGTACCTCTCTGTACTGGGCTCCTGGGGTTACTGGTAGAACGCCTCCTTCTAAGGGGATTGCACGGGAAGGAGTTGGAGCAGGTTCTTCTCACCATCGGCCTAGGGTTCGTGATCGCTGACCTCCTTCGCGCATTCTTCGGAGCCTCCATTCGCTCCGTAGCGCCTCCTCCAGAACTGTCGGGACCCATCTTTCTAGGCCCTCTTCTCTATCCCAAGTATCCCCTGTTTGTCTTAGCCTTAGGTATCGTGGCCTTTATTGTCGTTCGGATGCTCCTAGTTAAGACCCCCTTGGGCATCAAAGTCCGGGCCGTAACCGCAGATCCCAGCATAGCCAGCGCCCTAGGTATTCCACCCGCGCAAATCAGCCTTGTGACCTTTGGCGTTGGTACGGCCTTGGCCGGGCTGGGCGGGGTAGTAGGTGCGCCGCTAATCGCTCTAGCCCCGGGATTGGATGCCCAGATGACCCTTTTGGCCCTAATCGTGGTGGTCATCGGGGGCTTAGGAAGAATCGAGGGAGCTTTCTGGGGTGCGTTATTGGTTGGAATCGTTGACGGGTTTGGAAAGCTTTTCTTGCCTCAAGCGGCGATGTTCCTCATCTTCGGCCTAATGGCTCTGGTCCTGGCCTTCAGACCAGAAGGGCTCTTAGGAAGGAGGATGGCATGATGGCTTGGTTGCCCAAGTGGAGGGCCATGGGGAAGAAAGACCTCTCCTTGTCTCTCGTGCGGGTAACCCTCGTCGGCCTTTTCGTCCTGCCCCTGCTCTTTCAAGGGTATACCCTATACCTGGCCACGGAAGCCGCTATCCTAGGCCTCGCCGCCGTCGCCCTAAGCTTTTTACTCGGTCACGGAGGCATTCCCTCCCTGGGGCAAGCCGCCTTCCTTGGCATCGGCGCCTACACCTTGGGCCTTTCCTTAAAGGCAGGCCTCCCTCTTGTAGTCGGCTTAATTTTGGCTCCCTTGTTAGCTGGCCTCTACGCTTTCGTTACCGGAATCTTCCTGTTCCGCACGCACGGAATCTTCATCCTCATGCTCACGCTGGCCTTCGGTCAGATGGTTTACTCCGTGGCCCACAAATGGGCCAGTGTAACCGGGGGAGACGATGGCCTAAGCCTCCCAGGAAACATTCTGAGCCCAGCCCTCATGCACCTTGCAGCCGTTGTGCTGCTTTTCTTGGTGATTGTACTCTTGCGCTTTCTTCTCGCCACGCCCTTCGGGAAGACCCTCGAGGCCATCCGACAGAATGAGGAGAAGGTTCGGTCCTTAGGGGTTACCACCTTTTACTTCAAGCTCTGGGCTTACGTACTTGCCGCTTTCCTCACTGGCCTAGCCGGGGCAGGTTTGGCCTTACATCGTACCTTCGTTAGCCCACACGACCTCTTCTGGATCACTTCCGCCACCCTGATGGTTATGGTACTCCTCGGCGGCAGTCGCGGCCTTTTTGGGGCAGCGTTTGGGGCTTTGCTTTACACCCTTATTCAGGCCTGGGTCAGTTCCTTCAGCGAGCTTTGGGGGCTTTTCGTGGGGCTCCTACTTATAGGAACCGTCCTGTTTGCTCGTGAAGGGATCTGGCCCCTTCTAGAGCGTAAGCTCGGAGGGAACCGTGGAAGCGCTTAGGGTGGACAACATCACCAAGGCCTTTGGAGGTATTTTGGCCCTGGCAGGCGTCCGCCTAACCGTGGCCTCGGGCGAAAGACGGGCAATCATAGGTCCTAACGGGGCGGGTAAAAGCACCCTCTTCAAGCTCATCTCCGGGGAACTCAAGCCCAACCGGGGCCGGGTAATCCTCTTTGGCCGAGATGTCACGGGCCGGTCCCAGGAGCACATAGCCCGGTTGGGCCTAGGACGCACCTTTCAACGTTCCAGCATTTTGCCCGACCTCAGCGTTTGGGAAAACGTCGCCCTAGCCATAAAGGCCGCACAGGGCAAGAGCCATGCCTTTGCCCAACCCCTGCATCGGGAACAGGGTGTGGAGGAGGTTCTCGATCAAGTCGGCTTGCTTTCAAGGGCCTCCGATTCTGCGGGGACCCTATCCCATGGAGAGAAGCGCCAGCTGGAGATCGCCATGGCTCTGGCCCAACGTCCTGGCCTGCTGCTCCTGGACGAACCTCTGGCTGGCCTCTCCGGAGCCGAAAGGGAACGGATCGGCCGCCTTATCCAGGAGCTAGACCCCACCATTACCGTGCTCTTGGTAGAGCACGACCTGGACTATGCCCTGAGTTTTGCCCACCGGGTGAGCGTACTCCACTATGGCCAGGTGGTGGCCGAGGGAAGCCCTGAGGAGGTGCGCGCAAATCCGCAGGTCCAAGAGATCTACGTAGGAACGGACTTTGCTACAACCGAGCCTGTTAGACCTGACGCGGGCCGGACCGTACTCCAGGTTGTTGACCTCAGCACGGGCTATGGGGGCATGCGGGTGTTGCACAACATTAGCCTCGAGGTACGGCAAGGGGAGGTCGTGGCCCTCCTTGGTCGCAACGGGATGGGCAAGACCACCTTGCTTTCAGCCATCATGGGTCTTATCCCGCTTCAAGGTGGGCAGATACGGTTGGATTCTCAAGCCATCCACCATCTTCCCGCTCACAGGCGGGCCGAACTAGGGCTAGCCCTGGTCCCTCAGGGGCGGCGGATGTTTGAAGGCCTTACCGTGGAGGATGAGCTTCGCCTGGCTTCCCGGACAAACCGCAGTACTTGGAATGTAGAGCGCATTCTAGAGGTCTTCCCGCACTTAGCCGAGCGACGTAAGACCCTTTCCCGCGCCCTCTCTGGGGGCGAGCAACAGATGGTGGCCATCGCCCGTGCTCTGTTGCGTAACCCTACCGTGGTTCTCATGGACGAGCCCACGGAGGGGCTTTCTCCCCTCATGGTGCGCCAGGTGGCTGAGGTGGTACGCACGTTGAAGGCCGAGGGAGAAACGGTTCTGCTCGCTGAGCAAAACGTACACATGGCCCTATCGGTAGCGGATAGGGTCTACATCCTGGAACACGGCGAGCTGGTTTGGGAAGGTAGGCCAGGAGAGGCTAGCAGCTCTGTCCTACAAAGGTACTTGGGGGTTTAGGAGGTGGGGAATGCCTTGGAGTAAGATCGTAGGAGGGTCTTCCAGACTGGGCGAACTTCTGGAAGAGTTGGCCACGGGGCTGGAGCAAGGGCTTCTGCCAGCAGGAATATTCAACGACCCGGAGATTTTCGAACGCGAGAAGGAAAAAATCTTCTCTCGTTCGTGGATTTTCCTAGCCCACACCTCAGAAATCCCAAGCCCCGGGGATTATGTGCTCAGGTACATACTAGACAACGCCTTCATCGTCGTCCGGGGCGAAGACGGCCAAGTCCGCGCCTTCCTGGATATGTGCCGCCACCGCGGAATGCGAGTGTGCCGAGCAGAAGCAGGCAATGCCAGCCACTTCCGCTGTCCCTTCCATGGCTGGACTTACCGCAACGATGGCGCCCTGGTGGGGGTACCTGCGGAGCGCGAGGCTTTTGGGGAAGGCTTTTCCAAAGCAGACTGGAGCCTTCTTCCCATCCCTAAGCTAGAAGAGTTTGACGGCCTCCTTTTCGGCAATCTGAGCCCGGAGGCTCCCTCCCTTAAAGAATGGTTAGGAGACGCATCCTGGTACCTGGAGCTGGTCACCAAGCGAAGCCACGCAGGCCTCGAGGTCCTGGGCCCTCCCCAACGCTTTGTGGTAAACACGGACTGGAAGCTGGCTCTGGAAACCTTCATCAGCGATAGCTACCACACCCTGATGACCCACCGGAGCCTCATTGAGCTCGGCATCGCTCCCCGTGACGCCAAATACGCCATGTACGGGGAACAAATCCATATACCCGGCAAGGGACATGGAACCATGGTGGTCGGAGGCCCTCCAGGAGCCAAACTTCCTCCCTTCTGGGGGTATCCAGAGGAGATGATGGAGCGAGCCAAGACCTCTTATCCCACCCGGACGCACTGGGAAGTGGCAAAGGAGACCAGGATTTTCCTCATCACCCTCTTCCCCAATTTCTCCTTGCATAACCCCATCCGCAAACCCGACCACTTGTACCCAAAACCCGTGCCCATGCTTACCTTCCGGGTCTGGCATCCCTTAGGGCCTGGGCGTATCGAGGTGGTCTCCTGGGGCCTAGTGGAAAAGGATGCTCCCGAATGGTTCAAAGAAAAGGCCCTCCATTCCTACATGAGGTTCTTCGGGTCCTCAGGAACTTTCGAGCAGGACGACACCGAGATCTGGTCGCATGTGGCGCGTAACGCTGGAAGTACCCTTGGCCGCAGGGTGCTCTTCAACTACCAGATGGGCCGAGGCGTGGCTCCCGACCCCAACTGGCCCGGCCCGGGCGTGGCTTATCCCATTAACTTCACTGACGAAAACCTCCGCAACTTCTATCGCCGTTATTTGGAACTCATGCTGGACTAAAGGGGATGCGATGAACCTCACTCAGGAGATCCTGGACTTTCTCTATGGCGAAGCGGAGCTCCTAGACGAGGGCCGCTACCGCGAGTGGCTGGACCTCCTCACGGAGGATATTCTGTACCGGGTGCCGGTACGCCTAACGCGGGAACGCCTCCCCCAAGGCGGCCATAGCGGAATCAGTGAGCAGATGTTCCACCTCGATGAGGACCGGACTTCCTTGGAGATGCGCGTAGCCCGCTTGGAAACCGGTTTTGCCTGGGCCGAAGATCCCCCCTCCCGGCTCCGCCACTTTGTTACCAACGTGCGGATAGGCGAACCTCGCCACACGCCCCTCGGGGAGGAAGTAGAGGTTCGATCCTACGTCTTGGTGTTCCGTAGCCGCTGGGATCAGCCTGACTTTACCTTCCTCTCCGCAGAAAGGCACGATACTCTCCGCAAGCAGAATGGGTCATGGAAGCTGGCTAAAAGGTTGGTCATCCTGGATCATTCCACATTGCCAACCCATAACCTAAGCTTCTTCCTATAGGAGGCTCCTAGATGACTTTAAGCAACGAGTTTACAACGGTCATTGTGGAGAAGATCCGGACCCGGAACGGGGAACGCCTCCGCATTACCTCCCCCCGGCTTGGCTACAGCATCGACCTGGATCCCCTGGAGTTGGAAGCCCTTACCTGGCAAACGGTGGACACCTTTTCTCGGCTACTACACACCCCATACGGGCCTGAGGAAGAGGGAGTAGACGTACACCCCCTTTCCGATCTGGTCCTGTTCGGAGGTGGAGATGCGTAGAGTACAGGTGGGGATTGTGGGCGCTGGCCCAGCGGGCCTGCTCCTGGCTCACCTCCTCCGGCAAGCGGGGGTGGATGGGGTAGTCCTCGAGGCCAAAAGCCGCCAGTACCTGGAAACAAGCCCTCACCGTATACGCGCAGGGGTCCTGGAGTGGGGCACCAAGGAGATTGCCCTGAAAGCAGGCGTCGGCGATCGCATGCTTCACGAGGGCCTCGAGCACAGGGGCATTTACATCGCCCTCAATGGCCGCCTGCACCGAATTGACTTCGCTACCCTTGTGGGCCAAGGGATCTGGGTTTATGGCCAGCAGTATCTGGTACGGGACATGATCAACCACCACTTGCAAGCGGGTGGAGAGATCCTCTTTGAGCACGAGGTGGTGGATCTAAAACAGCTGGAGCAAAACCCTATCCTCATCTACCGAGGACCTGGGGGTGAGGAAGGGGAACTCCTCTGTGAGTTCGTGGTAGGAGCGGATGGATCCCATAGCCGATTCCGAGAATGGATTCCTGGACTCCGGATTTACCAGAAAACGTACCCCTTCGCCTGGTTGGGAATCCTAGCTGAGACTCCCCCTGCAGCAAGCGAACTCATCTATGCCAGCCACGAACGAGGTTTTGCTTTGTATAGCATGCGCTCCCCTTCCCTAGCTCGGAACTATCTCCAGGTAAGCCCAGAGGAGAACCTGGAAACCTGGCCAGAGGAGCGTATATGGGAAGAGCTCAATCTGCGCTTAGGAGGTGTAGCCCAGCTTACGCCCGGCCCTATCCTAGAGAAAAGCTTAACCCTCATGCGTTCCCTGGTGGTCGAACCGATGCAACACGGTAGAGTCTTTTTGGTGGGAGACGCTGCCCACGTGGTGCCTCCCACGGGAGCCAAGGGGATGAACCTAGCCTTCTGCGACGTGGCGGTACTCTATCGGGCCTTGCTAGCCTACTATCGGGACAGGGACGAAACGCTTCTTGCCAGCTACACGGAAACGGCCCGCCGCCACATTTGGCAGGCAGAGCTCTTTTCCTACTGGATGACCAAATTGCTTCACACCCTCCCCGATCCTTTTGAAGAGCAAATCCGCCTCGCAAACCTTCGTCATCTCGTGGAAAGCCCCCATGTTCAACGGTTCCTTGCCGAAAACTACGTGGGCGTTTATACGAGTGGGCGCTATGCGGTAGCTTTCCCGTCTCCCCCTGGCTAGGCCCCCAAGTGACGACTCCCCCTTCTGAAGAACGGGAGCCGTCACGCGTTGGGCTTCTTGTTCCTCCCCAGTTGCTCGACGATGAGCCTCGAGGCCTCCTCAAGGTTCGTGGGCCCGGGTTCCCGGTAGCCCAGCCCTTCCAGGTGGGCAAGCCGCCTCTCCCTGGGGGCTTCTCCCGCCATGGGAAGGGCCCTGGTCCCCTCGAGGAGCCCCCGAAGCTCCTCATCCTCGATCCGCCGCCACCTCCCTGGGAGGAGCTTTCGGGCGGGGGTTATGGTTGAGGGGTGGGTGGCCCCGGGATAGAGGCGTGGTTCCTATCCGCCTTCCCGCCTCCCCGCTATGCCTCCTGGGCTCCCCGCTGGTCGGCCTCCGCCCTCTTGCGTCACACCTTCAGCGCCTTCCGCCCGTCACAGCCACAGGTAGCTGAGGGGCAGGGCCACTAGGCCCTTGCCGAAGGCCACGGGCTTCTCCCCCCCGTAGAGGATGCCTCCCAGCAGGAACCTCTCCCCAAGCCGGCTCCGGATCCGCTCCAAGGGGGCGAAATCCTGGGAGCCCAGGGTGGCCTTGGCCTTCACCTCCAGGACCACTACCCCCTGGGGGAACTCCAGGAGGAGGTCGGCCTCCAACCCCCCCGCCTCCCGGTAGTGGAAGGCGCGAAAGCCTTCATGGGCCGCCTGCAGCCTGAGCACCTCCCCCACGGCAAAGGCCTCCAGGAGGTGGCCCCAAAGGGCTCCTTCCAGGCGAACCTGAGGGTGCCCCAGGAGATGGGCGGCCAGGCCCGAGTCCACCAGGTACACCTTGGGGGCCTTTACTAGGCGCTTGCCCAGATTGGTACTCCAGGGGGGAAGCTCGGCCAGCAGATAGAGGGCCTTCAGGAGGGACAGGTACCGCCTCAGCGTAGGGTGGGGTATGCCAACCTCCCGGGAGAGAGCGGCCAGGTTGAGGAGCCCCCCCTGGCGGGCGGCCAAGAGGGCGAGAAGCCCGGGTAGTTGGTGGAGCCTTTCAATCTGGGCCAGTTCCCTCACGTCACGGGAGAGGAGGGTGTCCAGGTAGGCCCGGAACCACTCCCCAGGATCGGGCCCCAGGGCGGCCCGGGGGAAGCCTCCCCGCACCACCCGCTCCTTCAGGTCCCCAAGGGGTGGGGGAGGGGGTGGGGTTTGGCCTTGGGCCAAGGCTAGGAGGAGCCCGGGGAAGCCTCCCCCCCTCCCCTCCAGCTCCGCCTGGGCCAGGGGAAGGAGGCGGGCCACGGCCATCCGACCCACCAGGGTGTCCGCCACCTTGGGCAGGAGGAGGACGTTGGCCGATCCCGTGAGGAGGAGGGCCTTTGGCCTTCCCTCCCGGTCCAGGCGGAGCTTTAGGGGCAGGAAAAGCTCCGGGGCGCGTTGTACCTCGTCTAGAACCGCAGGTAGGGAAAGGCCCTCCACGTAGCCCCTGGGGTCTTCCCGGGCGGCCGCCAGTTCCGTGGGATCGTCCAGGGTTCGGTAGTCCAGGCCCCACTCCCTGGCCAGCTTCAGGGCCAGGGTGGTCTTCCCCACCTGACGGGGACCGGCCAGGAACACGGCGGGGAGGACCTCGAGGAGCCGCCGAAGCCGGGGTTCCAGAAGGCGGGGAAGCATACGGCTACAAGTTTACCACCTTGTGACTAACAGTTGGTCATTAGATGACCATTTTGCAGATGGAGCGGGCCCGGGGGTCCCGGTGAGCCGAAGGCTAGGTTCCGGCGATGGGCCTGCTCCTGGGCCACCGCTACTTCCACGAGACCATCAGCGCCATCAGGGATCCGGTGCTGAGGGGAGCCGAGGCCCTCGCCCAAAGGCCATTACCGGAGGAAATGGCTTTTGTCTATCTTGACGGCTTCTTCTTGAAGGTGCTCCGGGAGGGGGTAGGGGTGGAGAGGGCGGCCGTGTACGCGGCCTTGGGCGTCACCCCTTGCGGAGGGAGGCAGGTGCAGGCTTCTGGCTGCTTCCCACCAACCAGCAGGTACCCATAACGACTTATCCGCAAGGGGGAAGTGGAAATCGCCCTCGTGACGACTCCCCGTTCTGAAGAGCGGGGCTGCAAGGTACGGGCTTCGCCCGTGACCGCCCGTGACCTCGGTTCTCACGGGACGGCCCATGCCGTCCTTGTCCCCGCGGGCTCCGGCAAGATAGCCCTGCGGGCTGACCCGAGCCCTGGCCAGGATGTTCCGTGCTGCAGCCACGTCCCGGTGTAGGTGAGTCCCGCACTGGGGGCAGGTGTACTCCGGCACCCACAGGGGAGTCCATGTATCCCCGGATTGAAAACCGGCGGATTATAGCTCCCCCACACCCCCTCTTTCCTCTAACCGCTCTTCGCTCACCCCGGATTTTCTGTTATGTTTCACAGATCGCCATTAAACCAAAGCATCCGTGACTTCTGCCCGCAGTGCAGCCAGCTGCGCCGCTGCTGCCCGGGTCATGAGAGGTTCAACACCCAGTTCCTCAAGGAGTTCTGCAGCGGCCATCATCTCCTCCCAACGCCTGTGTGCGTGGCGTAAACTTCCTTCCACAAGGCGAATGGCCAAGGACTCATCAGCCTCACCCAGGGTCTTGGCAATGTGGTTGTGAACCTCATCCCAAAGGCCGAGCCGCTTTGCCGCCTCAAGGGCTTCCATTGCTGCCGCAGCCATCCCTTTAAAAAAGACGCTTCGCAAAAGCTTCCGAGTAGCGGCAAGACCAGCCTCCTCGCCCACCACCTCCACTGTTCCTCCTAGGGGAATAAGGACATCGGCATAGCTCTTTGCCCCAGGTCCTGAAGCCAAAGAAAATGTGGAGAGACCCTTCCCAGGAACTGGACTCATCAAGGCAACATCAACAAAGAGGGCACCAGTAGGTGCAATGACATCAGCCAGCGCCCTCTTTATCTTTGGCGAGGCTGTGTTCAGGTCCGCGTATATCTGCCCCGGCTTCAATACAGGCGCCACCCTCTTGGCCACATCAAGGGCTACCCTGGCCCAGTTAACCGAAAGAACCACGTCCGCACCTGCCGCCGCCTCCGCCTCGCTGCCCATCATGGGTACCCCGGCAACGCCTTTTCCAGGAGCCGGATCGTACCCCAAGACCACCGCATCCCGGGCAACCAGATCCCTGGCGATAGCCGACCCCGCCTCACCCAGGCCCAAAATGGCAAACCTCAACCCTTTACCCATCTGGTTCCTCCCGGAGACGCTGCGCTTGAGCCAGGGCACCCTCCACCTTTTCTCGAAGGCCATAAATGTCAAGGGAAAGCTTACCCTGGGCAAAGAGCTCTCTAAGCTTGGCCTCGCGCTCTACCCGCTCCCGGGCCCGTTGCAGCACCTCCCGGGCTCGCTCCCTAGAAACCACCACTATTCCATCCCCATCCAAAACCACATAGTCGCCAAGGCGAATCTGCACCCCGCCAAGAACTACCGGTACGCCTATACCCAGCACATTCTCTCGCTTGGCACCCCTCGGACTTAACCACCGTGCCCAGACGGGCAAACCCAGGGCCACCAGCTCGTCACCGTCCCGAACCGCACCATCCACCAAGAGTGCCGCCGCTTGGCGGGCTTTAGCCTGTGTGGCAAGAAGCTCTCCCACCAAGGCTACGGGTTTAGCCATAGGCATGGTTAGGACTACAACCTCACCAGGCTGGAGCACAGCCATGGCAGCATGAGCTGCCAGGTTATCGTCTTGCGCGCACAGAACCGGAAGAGCAGGCCCTGCTGCCCGGGATCCCGGGATAAGACGAAGGAACGAAGCCTCTACCAATCCCTGGCGACCAGCAGCTTCATACACCGTGGCGGAGCCAAGTTCCGCGAGTTCTCGTACCTCTGATGCCGTCAACATCTTAACCCCCTAGAGGCTCCTTACCACCTGGGGTATAACACGCTGAAAGGCCTCCGCCCGCTTAATATCCGCAAGCCCGGAAATTCTCCGGGCATGGTTGGCCCTGTGCTCAGCCCGCTCAGAGTAATATTTCCGAAGATAAGCCTGGGAAGCGAAAACTTCCATGGCAGCAAGTTTCTTCTCCCACACGGGGGTGATGTCTAAGAAGACGTTGGGAACAAACCCACAAAGCTCAGGTTGATGAGGCTCGAAGAAGAGAAACTCGGGGGGGCGTACCGTCTTAAAGGCACTGGCCACACCCGAACCAGTGGCCAGCTGTCGGGCCTTCTCGGTGGCCTCGTAGGCCACAGGGTGGTCAGGATTAAAGGGATCCCTTGGAGGGTGGGTGATGAGGATATCCGGGGCGATTTCCACCATGATACCCACAAGCTGGTCAATCACCCTATCATCCACTCGTAAGGGATAATCTCCTAGATTTAGGGGAATCAACTTTGCCCCCAAAATCGCCGCCGCTCGGCTTGCTTCCTCATGACGAATGGCCTTTACCCTCTCCAAGGTCTGTCCAGGCTCCTTCCAAAGCTCCCCCGACTCGCCCCTTTCCCCATAGCTTAGTGCCACTACAAACGCCTCCCCTCCCTGAGACACGCTAAGCGCAATAGCCCCACCCGCGCGCCAGACAAAATCAGCCGCGTGGGCGCTCACCACCAGAAGTCGCTTCATGCTTCTCCTCCCCTGGCCAAATAGGTGGGAACGGTTACCGCCATGTGCTTGATTTCCTCATCGCTGAAACCCGCCTCTCGAAGCCTATCCGCAAAGAGCGCCAGGCCATCTTCCACCGGAGGGTTTTTCGGCTGACCCAAGTCCGTTGAGAGGAAGCTCTGTTCCACTCCTACATTGCGGATGGTGGTAAAGAGCTTATCCCAAGGTACCTTTCCTGTCCAGGAAGGGGCCAGACAACGTTCTAGGAATACCCCCTGTGCCGCCAAAAACTTCTGGTCCGCCAGGGGTAGGTCCTGCGTAGGATAGTCGGGATGTGTGATCACCAACTTGCGAACCCCCTCCTCGAGCGCAACCTCCACAACCTTCAAGATCTCCCCTCTTGAAAGATGGCCTGTAGCCAAGACCATGCCGTGCTTAGCAACCACACGACAAATAGCCCTCACCTCAGGTTTTACTCGCCCTGAAGCATCCAACACTTCAATGGGCGGAGGAAGTAGGCCGGCACTGCGCAACTCGTCCTGAAGTCTAGCCCACTGGGGACGGCCCTCATACGGCAGCCGTGATACCTCACGCAACTCGTTTGCGGCATCCACTGTGGGTAACCAAACGAACCTGGCTCCTGAACGGGCAGCCACCTCCACCGCCAGGGGATTAAGCCCCCCCACGCTATGGTTGAGAACCACGGCCCCAATAACCTCCACCCCTGGCACAACCTGGCGAATAACCGCTGCTCGCTCACCCGTGGGCACGTAGTGAGACTTGAGAACAAAACCCTTGAGCCCCAAGGCCAAAAACCCTCGGGCAAGGTGGAGATCGTTCGTCTTCCTCGGAAGCAGATCCGGCTCCACATGCACGTGCAAGTCATAGCTACCCTTCACCAAAGCCCGCGCCCAATCGCTTGGCGTCATACATCCACCCCCCTACTAGCCTGTTGCAAGGCAGCAATGACCCCCTCCAAGTGAACCCGCATGGCTTTCTCAGCTCCTTCAGCATCGTGTGCCGCCACGGCCTCTACAATTCTTTGGTGCTCCTCCAATGACCTCTGTGAACGTCCCGGAACCAGGATGGTGCGGAACTGGTGGCGCACCACCTGGGCACGCAGGGCTTCTACCAGGCGCTGAACAGTTTTGTGACCCGAAATCCCCAACAGGGTTTGATGAAGCAAGGAGTTAAGTTCAGAAATGCCTAGAAGATCCCCCTCCTGGAGTTTGATCCTCATGAGTTCCAGGATCTCGTTAAGCCGGGCAACGTCCCTGGGCCCAGCCTTCTGGGCTGCATATCTTGCCGCTAGGCTCTCTAAAACCATACGGGCCTCGAGGATCTCCAGCGCTTCTTCCACACTCACAACACGCACCCAGGCTCCGCGATACGCCTCACTGTCCACCAAACCTTCCTGCTGTAACCTTGTTAAAGCACTGCGAATGGCAGCCCGGCCCAGGTTATACCTTTCGGCCAGATCCTTTTCCACCAGTCGCTGCCCGGGGAGCAACTCGCCCCGGAGGATAGCCTCGCGGATCTGCTGATAGGCCTGCTGCGCCTCTGTAGGTCTCTCTACGGTGGGCATTATCCTTCTCCCCTGCGTGGGTCTTCCACCGGCGGCACCCCATACGTGTGGAACGATTCCACAGTTTTTAGGCCCCAAGCCTGGCCCCGTTTGCGCTCCTCCTCATTCCACACGACAGGCTTCCAATCGGGTGCCAGCAGAAGCCTGGCCCCCGGACAGGCGATCTCAAAGCGACATCCGCCGGGTTCATACACATAGAGAAAGAACGTTTGCTGAATAGCGTGTTTGTGGGGTCCGGTTTCAATAAACACCCCGTACTCCAGGCAAATGTCAGCGGCCCGAAGCACCTCCTCGCGGCTGTCAACGGCATACGTGAAGTGGTGAAGCCGTCCCCTGGCCCCTAGATGGTCCTTGGTCACGGCCACATCATAGGTTTTGTTGTTGGTGGTAAGCCAAGCGCCTTGCTCCGTACCATCACGAAAGATGATCTGTTCAGTTACCTTCATTCCCAGGACATTCTCCAAAAATATCCGGACAGCACTCACGTCAGCCGCAAGCAAGTTGACATGGTCTAAACGACGAAGATTGGCACCCCTCGCAGGGAAGCGGGATGCTTGGTTTTTGAGCGCTGGCCGAGCATTCTCAGGAGGGGTAAACCAGACCGTGTCGTAGTAGATCTCCATGAGATGACCATCGGGGGTGCGAAACCGGTAGGATGGACCATGGCCGAGGTCCCCTTCCCTCCAACCTTCTCCAAGCCCCGAGGCCTTGAGAATTTGGGCGCGGCGTTCCAAGGCCTCCAAGCTCTTTACGCGGAAGGCAACATGGCCCAATCCCGGCTTCTTGGCCGCGGTAAGCTTAAGGGTGTGGAATTCATAATCATCCCACCCCCTAAGGTAAACGGAGTCCCCCTCCTGACCGCTCACCCCCATGCCCATAACCTCGGTAAAGAACCAAAGGCTCTTGTCTAGGCAAGGAGTAAGAAGCTCCAAATGGCCCAAATGCGCCAGGTCCCCATAGGGCCAACGACCGAATGCCTCCCCAGGAGACACTTGCGGTTCCACTACCCACCTCCCTCCAGCCGCAAAATACCATACTGTCAACCACATTGTCAACAATCTGTGGTTGGCCACTACATTTGAGACACCTTGGGGAACCGACCCCTCCCGTATCTTAGCCAGGAACCCT
>NZ_QGMX01000031.1 GCF_003336745.1 Thermus caldifontis
TTTTTCCTCCTTTGCCCCTATGCTAACACAAGATGGGCGTATAGTCTAGAGGTCGCAGGTCCCCAAATCGCTAAGGGCGCTTGCGGAAAGTTCACAAAACACTGCCGAGGTTTTACAACGGGCGTATGCATCCTCCAAACTCCTCAGGGCCTTATCTCTCCCACCACGACTTTTCCAGCAATGCCCTAAGATGCGCTGCTTTAGAGCAGAGTACCACTCAGGGCCATAGCGCTGAGTCATGGGTTGGCCTGGGTTTTGGTATCGCGGATCATCTGTTTGCGTGGGCGTTGTCGGTTGTAAAGGCGTTTGGTTGTTTATGGAAGGTGTGGTTGGTGTCGGTTGTAAAGGCGTTTGGTTCTTTATGGAAGGTGTGGTTGGTGTCGAAGGCGCTTGGTTGTTTGCGGAAGAGGTCGCAGGATTGGTGGTAGTGGGCGTTCGGCTAAATACTCGTGCACTTACCACTGCCACAAGTACCGCCATCGCTCCACCAAAAACTAGCCAACGCTTCATTTGCCACCTCCCGCTTTCTGCTCCATGCCCATGGCCCGAACACGGGCCAGGGCGGCTTCAATCTGCTTCTGAGCGATATCCCGCGACAGACCCGGGGCCAACGTTTGCAAGATTTGAATAGCCTCCTCCAGCTTCTGGCTAGCCCGCTCAGCCGGCGGTAGCTCACTCCGCCGGTACTTTTCTTCCACCGCAAGCACCGCCTGCTCGGCCAGCTTTGGGACGCGCTCGGAAAGCCAGCGTTCGTAGTTGCCCGCGATCATACGGATGATGCCTGCCAAAATGGGCCCAACAACTGGTATGCCGGCTACCAGGCGCACCAGGAGCCCTGCCGCCACAGCGATGACTCCCGCAGCTAGCAGCGCTTGCACCAGCCACACCATCCACAAATCCTTGGGCGGGACGAAGTCCATGGGATTCACGCCATCACCCCCCACGGCTTTCTGCTAGCTACTCCCCCACGGTCCTCGCATTCGCACGGGGTAGGGGCCCAGGATCCATCCGCACATTCGGTCACTACCTGGGAACACATGACCCGATCTACGGGAAGCGGATTAGGGGCAACAGAAGGGTAAGACGGATTAGGGGAAGGCGAAAAACTGGCTTGGCTACCGATCCTGGCTACACCTCCCCGTGTAGCGCAGTCGCATGGGGTTGGCACGACCGAGCCATCCTTACAGGTGGCCACCACCTGAGGGCAGAGAATGCCTTGAGATGGCGGTTGTGATGGTGATGGGACTTGCACTGGCGGTTGGTTCGGCGGTTGGCTCTTGACACGCCTGCCCAACCACGATCCGGCCACCCATCCCCCAACAACAGCCACCAGGATAAAGACTGCCCGCATCCTTACCCCCACAACCCGTTACCGGCATAGCTAGGGTTAAACCAGCCGCAAAGGCTGGGGGCTACCCGGCATAGGGCCCCTGGATCCAGGATCCCCAGCCCAAAGGGGCTTGGGGCAGTATCCACCACATAGGGCGGAGAGTCACCCGGAACCTCCGAAGGGGCCTGCTCGGGACCCGGAGCTAACTCCTGAGCCCGCCCACCTTTGGCCAGGGAGTAGGCCAAATACGCCGTAATCCCGCCCCCTAACAGCATCAAAAGCAGTGTCCGGCTATCCATCACGCATCCTCCTCCTTGCGAAGGCGGACACCATGCCGGAAGGCGATGGCTTCCGCCGCGTTTACCAGGCGCGTCAGCAGCCCATTGGACCGCTGCTGAGCCTCTTCCAGGCGGGACATTCGGGCTCGGATCTCGGCCACATCTACGAACACGAGGCGCAGGAAGGCCACGAAGGCTACGACTGCCAGGCCCGAGTCCAGAACATCCTTCCACTCCATCATCCACCCCTTTTCCTCTTCATCAGCACACCACCCCTTCGCTGGCCAGTTGCGTTAATTGCTTGCGCAAGGCCTCTATCTGGGTTTCGTAGGTGGCCAACTGATCCTTCAGCTTCTTGTATTGCTGAGCCGCGGCTTCCACGGCTTGAGAATCAGCGAAGTTGAAAAGGTTGCCGGGCTTCGGTCCCTCACCCTTTACGTACTTCATGCAGGCGTCGTAGTTCCCGCCCAGGGCAGGGGAGCAGATTTCCAAGAAGCAAGCCTCCCGCTTGGCGTAACTCCAGCAGTTAACATCCGCACTAGACCCTTTTGCCACTAAATCGTTCATTTTCTTCCGCACATCATCCGCCAGCGACTCGATCTTTTGCAGATTCGCCTTAGTTTCAGCGCACAGCTGTCCCTTGGTCACCGTAGGGGTTGGCGGAGGAGTCGTTGGCGGAAGGGTCTGAGGGGGCGGATAGTAAGGAGGGGCTACGGGAGGCTGAGTGGGAGCAGGCGCGGGCAAGGCCGGCTGCTGCGAAGGGGGTAAGGCAGGCTGCTGGGATGGAGGCAAGGCCGGTTGCCCAGCGGGATACGGAACCTGCTGCCCTGGCGCGTAGGCCACCCGCTGGCGATTAGGATCCAACACCCTCCAGGCAATAAGGCCCCCGATGCCAACTGCCCCGATAGCCGCGATGCCTAAAAGGGTATCGCTGTTCATGCTGTCCTCCAGATGAATGCCGCCACCACGATGGCCGCCCCAAGGGTTAAGGCGGCCACCATGATGGCCTGGGTCTGGCGGGCTTTAGCCGCGGCTTCCAACATGGCCCGTTCCTGAGCCAGTTTCGCGGCTTCGAGTTGGGCCTGGGCCACCTGTTGTTGGGTCTCTAGGGCCATACGCTCCTGATCCGTAAAGATCCAGTCATCCAACAGATTGCCGATTGCGCCGGCACCAGCTGCAATGCCCGCCAGGATCTCCATGCTTACTCCCTCAAGAGCAGGACCAGCACGACCACGACAGCTCCCCCTGCCAGCAGCCAGGCCCAGATGGGGACGCGCGGCTGGGTTTCAATGCCGGCCTGACGTGCTTTCTCCATCTCGGCCAGATACTGGAGCCGCTGAAGCTCAGCCTGGGCCATTTCCTGCTCGGTGAAAATGTAGGGGTCCAGGATAGAGTTAGCCTGCTGCAGGCCGTACAGGATTTGAAGCCAGAGGGGATCCGAGGCCGTGGGGGCTGCCCCGGCCCCGGTCCCGTTGGTCAGGGTGTATGGGGGGGTGTAGCCCGCGAGGGGGAGAGACGGGGAAAGGGCGTTGCCGATGCTGAACATAGCCCCTCCTTAGAGGCCGCCCCGGGCTTCCAGCTCGGCCAACCGTTGGAGCCTCCCCTTGTCCAACACCTCAATCCGCCGTCCCAGAGCCGCGATCTGGATGTAGTGCCCCGCCCGCTCGTTCCACACGATGGGAGTGTTCTGAGTGAAGACTTCCAGGACCAAACGGGTGCCGGGCACCAGCTCCACCTGCTGCGGCCAAGCGATCATGGTCTCCAAGTTGTTCTGGTCGATGGCGTGCATGGTGGCAAAGGACTGGTTGAATACGGTGGCGACGCTGTCGTCCACCCCGCCGCCGTCCCGGGCCACCCGCAGGCGGAACTGCCCGTCCCCGTGCACGAAGTAAACTTCAATGTCCTCGGAACCCGTCACGCCAGCAGGTTCTTGGAAGGTGATCTGCCCGGTGGCGTAGTTGATGCTCACGATGGGACACTGCTGCCACACCCCGCTCACCTTGGCCCACACCGCCACCTCGGGGTGGTAAAGGCTGGGCAGGCTGGGCTTGGCCTGGGGCGTTTCCACCAGACCGGCGATCACTACGGTGCGGTTAGTGGGAGTGCTGTAGTTTTGCCCAGGCCGCTTCGCAAGGCCCTTGATGTAGATGCGCAGGCGGCGCTCCTGGGCCAGGATGCGGAAGTGGGCAGTCTCCGGGGTGCGCATCTGGGCCACGGGGAAGTACTCGTTGGGGCGGTAGGCCAGTCCTGTGGCCTCAAAGTCCTCGTTGTCAATCCAGGCGAACCCCCACCCCCCCACCTGCACCGCCGCCGGAGGAGGTGGAGGGGGAAGGGTAATAGCCTTGGGGGGTTCTACCCGGGGGACATCCCCCCGGAAAACGTCCAGACCCCGCCCCAGTGCGTTTCCTACTCCCTGACGAATGCGGTCAAAAACGCTCATCTGCCCTCCTTAGAGGGTGGGGTTGGAGTTGTCCACCCCCACCGCAAGCTCAATGCGGGTCCTGGGGTCGTTGAGGTTCGGGGTCACGCCCGCGGGAGCTTCCACGTACACCTCCAGGGTGTCCCCTTCGCGGAACACCAAGCCCGTGGGAGGCGTGGGGGCCCGCAGGGGGGACGCGGTCTGAAGGATGCCTTGGTAATACTTGGCGTCCCGCAGCTGGGCTTCGGTAAGGTCGTAGTAGCTGGCGTACTGCGCTTTAATGAGGAACTCGGGGAAGTCAAAACCCTTGGTGCGCTTGGCGAAGTAAACATCCGTGGTATGGGGAAGCTGGTTCCCTGAAGCGTCGTACAGCTTGAGGATAATGGGCACAGGGTTAGGCACGACCCAAGCCGCCCCTGCAGGCACCACAAACTCCCCCACCTTTACCCGCTGCGTGCCCGTGTACTCCTTAAATTCGGGCCCAGACTGCAGGATGGTCACGGGCCTAGCCCCAGGCCGAAGGACCTTAATCCGATTGAATGCCTCTTGCATCTCCCTTTACCTCCTCAGTCAATGTTCAGAATCGCCATGACGAGGTTCGCGAACGACCCCGCCGCCACGCCTAAGCCGATGTAGTCCACCATCGGGTCTTGGGTGAGCTGGTTGTTGATGAGCAAGGAACCCAGGATCACCCCGCCCAAGTTCAGCAAGATGCGGTTGGTGTAGGCGTTGGGCACCTCCTTGGTGGTGTCGGGCTTCCCGTCAGGGCCCACTTGGTAGTAATGGATGCGCCCATCTGGCCCCTTGGCTGCCCAGCCAAAGAGGTCGCGCCGGGACGTGTAAAGGCTTTTGCGGGCCAGGTACGCTCCCAGCACCCCAAGGCTCACCGAAACCACAATGGGGTTCTGCACCACCTCCAAGGGGTTGGAGGTCTGGGCCAGCTTGCGCATGTCCTGCGCTGCGATTGCCGCCGTGTCCGCCATTCGCCCTCCTTACATGGGCCATGCTGAAAAAGAGGACGGGGCATATAAAGGGCGTTCCGGTGCGCCCATAGGGAGGAGCAAGGGGCACCCAAGGGGCATGGCGGAGGTGCGCCTTGCACCTCCGCCGCGGAGAAATGCCGTTTAGAAGCCTATCGGCACGTACACCCGCCGCCTGGGGTCCCGGGGGTCCCTCAGTATCAGGCCCGCCCGGTCCCGGTCCAAGTCCTTCACTCCATACTCAGGGGGCAATCCCCCTTCAGGCCGCTTGAGGGCGGCCACCCGCTCCCCTAGTTCAGGGAACATCTCCGCCACAGCCCGCACCTCGTTGGGCTCACTCACGCGGAAGGCCACCAGGTGGGAGGCCTGGCGGCGCACCCCGGGGTCAATGCCTCCTACCGCCCCCTGCATCATCTGGGTGATGAAGATGACGCTATGTCCTGCCTCGCGGCCCCCGGTGAGGACCTCAAAGAGTCCCCGGGGGACCTGCCCCCGGGGGAAAAACTGGTGCGCCTCGTCCACCACCAGGAGGACGTCCCGCAAGCGCATGATCTCCTGGCCAAGGGCGTCTAGGAAGGGCCTGGGGTCGTAGCCGGTCACGTGGAAATGGACCCGGCGATGGCAGCGCAAGGGGGGGCTGGGGTCCCCCTCCTCCCCTACCCGGTAACGGCCTTCCGCAAACTCCCAAAACTCGGTCTTGCGGTTGATGATGATGAGGCGGCGGTAGCGGCCCGCCATGGCCCGGATGATCTCCCGGGCCAGCGTGCTCTTGCCGGAACCAGATTTGCCGATGATGAGGATGCGAAAGGTCTGCCTACCGCCCATGGTAGGCCTGCCACAGTTCCCACCCTGCCCACGCGGCCAGGGCAAAGGCTACCACCGCCTGCACGCTTTCGCACTTGGGGCAGCCCTGGCCGTCCCGCAGGTTTTTGATGCGGCCCAAACCCAAGTAGAGCCCCCCAGCGAAAACGGCCAGGGGGAAAGCCTGCTCCTTTACGAAGTTCGTCTTTACGAAGTTCGTCATTTTTTCCTCCCTTTCTTCTGCTGAGCCACGTCAATCCCCCGTTCCTTGAGCACCATGGCGATGGCCCGCTTTTCCAGGGGGCTTCCCCCAGGGGCGCGGTAGCGGCTCACCAGGGCGGGGGTGGTCTCCTCCCTTAGCCTTTCCGCCATCTGGGCTACCTTTTTCCTATTGGCCGCGGCGGTTTTCCCGCCCTTTGAGGCGTTATAGCTACGCTGGGCGGCCTCCATGCGGGCGCTCCACTCTCCAGCCTGCTTAGCCCGCAGGTAGTCCTCCGCGGCCAGGCGGGCTACCTCGCGCTCCCACTCCCTGATCTGGCGAAGCGTTTGCCGATCCCCTTTCTCCCTAGCCTCACGGATAAGGCGGCGGGTTTCAGGGTCAGGCACGAAACGCACGCGCAGGCCCCTTTTGGTCTCCTTGATTGCCACGACCTCCCCACCCTTGTGCACCCGCACCTCCTTGGGCACGGGCTGCAGCTCCACCCGGGCGGGGCGCTCGGGGGGGCGTATGAACCGCCCTTTGGCGTCCCGGTACACCACCCGGCAAATCTGCTGCCAACGGATAGCCATCATGCCCTCCACAGGGGCGGCTCAAAGAGCCTCCCTGCCCGAGCCTGTTTGGCCAAAAATGCCTCGGGGTCCACGCAATAGGTGAGGACCTTTTGCCGGGCTTCCTCCCCCCCGCGGGGGAAGAAGCCCCATAGGCCCTCGCTGGCTGGGGGTTGGCGGTAAAAGACGTCAAAGTGAAGGTGGCAGTAGCCCCCCGTGGTCATCTTGCCCACGGTGCCGATGATCTCCCCAGCCGGCACCACTTGGCGCAGGCCCACCCGTATGTCCCGTAGGTGGGCGTAGCGGGTCCAAACCCCAGCGTGGGGGTGCCGCAGGACCACCACCCCACCCCACACGGGCAGGCGGCCCGCGTAGACTACGTACCCATCCGTCATAGCGTGGACGGGCTGCCCGCAGTCGGAGTCCCCCCCTGCGGGGTGGTTTAGGTCTACCCCGGTGTGCCAGTACCCGGGAGGCGCAAGCCAACTTCCATTTGGCCCCCGCACTCCCCGGTAGTAGTCGGGGTCAAGAAAGCGCACGTCTGGACGGGACTTACGGGGGTTGATGGGCCAGTAAAAGCGGCCCGAACGGGGAACCTCCAGCTCACTCATCCACCATCTCCCCAACCCGGCCAGGCCCAGCAGGCCCAGCCCGGCTAGCACGTACTTCCATAGCTGCACGTACACCTCCGTAGGCCGCAAAGGCCAGGACTACTCCCCCCAGGGCTATCCGCACCCACGGGGGCAGGTTTTCCACCTGGCCCATGGGCAATCGGTTCTTGCCGATGCCGTACTGGGCCAAAGCTTCCCCTACCTTGAGGGCGTCCAGCACCTGGGCCGGGGGCAAAATGCTGGCGGCCTGAAAGGCCCTTTGGAAGGCCTGCACCTCCTCAGGCGACTGGAGGCGTAGCCCCAGCATGAGGAGCATGGCCGTGCCGTTGGCCAGCTCCTCTCCCGTGAAGGGGATGACGGGTTCCACTGATGGCAGGTCCGCAAACTCTGCCTCCCCGGGTATATCTGTGTCGTCTATGGGCCGGAAGCCAGGCTCATTCCCAGAGCCTGGGCCCGGGGGCATGTACCCTGGGCCCACTTCCTGCCCCGGCAGGGGTTCCGCTACTGCCTCCATGTGTCCCTCCTTTCACGCCCAGCACAACCCCTACGAGCACCGCCACCCCAGCCCCGAGGGCAACCAGGAACCCCATGGGGGTTTTCTTTGCGGGGGAGTTGGTGGTGTTGGGGTTTTTCTCCTCCTGGACGCTATTTTCTGCCCCATCCTGTGTTCCGGTGATCTCCGGGGATCCGCCGGATACCCCCCGCTCCACTATGGGCTGGGACTCTACGGCCTCCTCCAGGAGGGGGTCCAAAGGGCCCTCCAAAGGGATGGTATGAACCTCTTGCGCTTCCTGGTTTGGGCCTTCCAAAACCGCCCTCTCGCCAACGACTTCCTCAGGCAAACGCAACCGCAGGCTCACCTTCTCCTCCTACCCGTCAGGGCCAGGGCCACCACTCCCAGGGCGGCCAGGCCCATGGCCCCAGCGCCTATGCCCACCCCCGCCACGGCGATGCCCCGTGCAGGGGCCGGCACCAGCTCCACGGCCTCCTTCAATTCGGCAATAATGCGCCACACCAGGTAGAGGACCGCCGCCACCGCTGCAGCCGTCAGCACAAGCGGCAAAACAGCCGGGTACACGTACTCCTCTGTGCCCCCGTACCAGACCATGGGCTGGGGGCAGCGCGTGGACCCGCACCCCCCGCCCCCGTAGGCAGGGGATGGAGCCGCCGCGGCCTGAGGGGTTTCCACCACCTGCAGGCGGATGACTAGATCACTGCCCCTTTTTCCCCAGTCCAGGACCCGAACTCCCTGGCCGTACCTCTGTTGCAGGGCCCGCTCCAGCGTGGACCGGGTGACGCGGGAAATGTCGCCGCCTTTATGAGCCAGGACGATCTCATAGAGTTTTCCCGGCTGAAATGGCTCATTTGCATCCACGGGTACCCGCTGGAAGCTCACACCCTTATGCTGGTGCGTGCGTCCTGGTCCAAAAAGGCCGCCCCACATCTCCAAGACGGAGATGCGGGAGGGAGGAGCGTCTCGGAGAAATCAGCGCTTGACGAGGCGCCGGATGATCTCCACCAGGGCCACCAGTTTGCCCACGGTCCCCTGCCCTACCCCGGGGAGGGCCTCCAGGTCCCGCACATCCCAGTTGTGGATGTTGCGGATATCGCCATTGAGGGCTTCAGAAATGGACTCGGCGGCCCGCCGGTTCCCCAGGAGGGAGTAAAGGAGTTCCGCCAACGACATGGCTTCTGGGCGGATGGGGTCGCGTTTCCTGGTGGCCAACTCCATCAGACGCTTTGAGGGCCGCCCTTTTTTGAGCATCATCCCCTGCATAATAGCACGCTTGTAGGTGTCATGGCACTTCTACCCATGGACACGCATCTAGTGCGACCCGCACCTCCGACAGGGCGGGCCGCGGCAGCACTAATCGGCACTCTGTGCCGGTGCACACGTCATTTATGCGGGCTAGGTACTGCCCGGAGGGCCACCGCGCACGCAGGGCTTCAGCTTCGCCCTCGTAAGCGAACCGCACTTCTTCGCCTCCGCGCGTCACCCACGTTATTCGTGCGCGGCAGAGGTCCGGGAGGACCACAGGTGCGCCATGCGCCTCCGGAACGGCGATTTGCGTGCTAGATGGCATTTCTCCGCGGCGCGTCTCCGTAGTGGTGGTGCGGGACGCATCTCCGGGACGCAATTGGGCCACAAAGTAGAGCCCAATAGCTGCCAAAATCGCCAGGCTCAGGGCAGTGTTTCGGGTCATGGTACCTCCGAGGTGAACCGTTTAGGCCGCGGTCTCCTTCCCCTCATTTTCCCTTCCCTGGAGCGGGGGGCGCCACGACATCTAACGCACAGCGGGCCACCAAGTAGGTTCGCCTCCCCAAAGGACCAGGGCGCACCTGCTTGCCCTTAACCACGGCTGGCTCCCCTTGCACCACCAGCCCCATGGCTCGGGCTAGGGCCACAATCTCCCGAGGATCCTCCTTTCCCCCGGGGCGGCGGATGGCGAGGACGAGGCCATCCCCCGTGGCCCGGACAAACACCTGCACCCCATCAGAAGGGCTGGTGGGCAAGGCCATGCGCACCACCTTTCCCGGTTCTTGCAAGGCTTCGTCCACCATAGCCCGTAAGATGTCCGCCACGGCCATCAGGTTCACCCGGTCCAGCCTCATGCCGCCACCCCCACCTTGAACGCCTGGAAGGGGGCCACCAGATCCCAGTAGCCTTCACGGCGCAGGAGAGCCTGAGCGTAGGCCCCCGCATTCCTGGCAAAGCCGTCCTGCTTCGCTTCTTGGGCCATGTAGACGACCCGTGCCAGGATC
The DNA here is from genome assembly GCF_003336745.1 of Thermus caldifontis. NCBI lineage: Bacteria > Thermotogati > Deinococcota > Deinococci > Thermales > Thermaceae > Thermus > Thermus caldifontis. The sequence continues at coordinate 9,951 of NZ_QGMX01000031.1, forward strand.
TGCAAAACTCCCTCACCGCCACCAAACAGCACGGCCTTTAGCGCAGCCCAGACCACCCGCAACCAGAAGCGCAGGCTCCCCTCATCCCCCAAGGCGGCGCTGATGGCCGCGGCCACGTCCTGGGCCCACCGCCTACGGCCTTCCCGGCCCCCGGGGATGCTCGCCGCCCGAAGGAGGGCGCGGAGGTTCCGGGCAGTGTCGGGATATAAAGATGGTATCGGGTTTTTTTGAAGGAGCGTGGCTAACGGCGCACCTACTAACCCTTGTAGGGTAATACCCTGTCCTACTAAGAGGCCCCTTTTATATCCCGACATTGAGTCCGGTACGCTCAGGACCTTTGCGGTTTTCCCCTTGGCCTTGTCTTCCTTGAGGTCCCGCCAGGGGAAGCGGAGGTAGGGGGCCAGGACCTTGAGGGGCCTGGGGCGGAATATGGGGCGGACCCTGACCCGCCAAACCGTGCCCCCCTTGACCGCGTGGGCCTTTTCCAGGGCCTGGCCGTCTGTGTACCAGGTTTCCCAGGCGATCCACATGCGGGCCGCCTGGCGGTAGCGCTCATAGCGGGGGTCCCCCAACCAGCGCTCCACGGTGCGCTCCGAAACCCCCAGCATAGCGGCCAGTTCCCACTGGGCCAGGAAGACATGGGCTTCCCGGCTGGGGTCCTGGCGGGCCCCCAGGCGGATGGCGTGGGCTACCAGGAGGCGCACCATGGGGGCCAGGGGGCCAAGCCGCTCCCAGTGCCCCCAGCGCCGAAGGAGGTCCTCCGCTTTGGTGAGGAGGTCCTGCCACTCAAAGGCCCGCACGTCCCGCCAGGTAAGGTCGCCCTGGGGCATGGGCGAAGGGCTAGTGGTTTCCTCCGGGGCCTCTACCTGAGGAGCCTTTTCTGCCCTTGCAGTAGGGGTCGTTTTCCAAGAAACGGAGGCTGGGGAGTCCTGCATCCGCTCTGCCTCCCCCTTCGCCTTCCCCCTTTTGGCCTCTTTAGCTTCCCGCTCCTTTTTGGCCTCCCAGATCCGCAGGAGGCCTTCCGCCATCTTTGGGGACTTCCGGGCCACCTCTTCCAGCTGGGCCCGGATGTCCTCGGGCATATCAGGAGGGAACTGGATCATGATTGCTCCTTTGCGAACAAGAGATTCTCAATGGCCTGCCGTTCCGTTTCGCCCGTGGCCGCCCAGATGCTCTTGTACTGGCGGTGGATCCCGTGGGCGATCCAGCCAGGGCCATCAGGGTTGCGATAGACGTGAAAGGCAAAGAAGGCCTTCTTGGCTTGCTCGTACAACTGGGCTTTAGTCAGCCGCTTCCGCATGGCCAAGCTCCCGACCTAAGGCCAAGATGGCCTCCTCACGGTTCTTACCCCAGGCCAGCCCTACCTCAACCCCTTGCACCAGGGCCATGGCCACCCATTCATCGGCTTGCCGCGGCTCCTGAGGTTCCAGCCAGCAGTGCACCTCGTAGCCCAACTTTTCAAGGCGCATGAGCAGGCGCTCCGCCCTAACAGCGTCCTCAGAAACCGCTTCGCCCTTATAGAGCAGCTCGGCGATGCGAGGCGGATAGCCGGCACGCACAAAAGCCATCCGGTGGATGGGTGTGCTGGTCCAGGTGGCTCCCCAGCGGCTCAGGATCCACCAGTCTTTGGTCTCCGCGGTTTCAACGATTGCTCCAAGGGGTAGATGCAGCACAATCCGCCCCAGGAGAGGGCCAATAAGGTCTACCGGCAAGCCTAAGCGACGCAACGTCTGCCGCACCACCTGGTCCTGGCTAAAGTCTGGGCCGTCCTCCTCCATAAGCTCCGGCTTATCCTCGCTGGCCAGGATCCGAGCCTTCCCACTTATGGATACGTGCACCACACCCATCTCCCGTTCCACGTCCTCCAAGCGGTTGATTAGGCGCTCTACATCGTGCCAGGACTCCACGCGGGCGTACCGATCCGCAACGGCCACGTCAAGGGCCCACCCGGGTTCCCTAGCTACCTCCTGATACACCCGATCCAACGCAATCATTAATGCCCTTTCCAGCCTCTCCTTCTCCTTCATGACCCACCTCCCAAGCGCCGCTCCAGGCGCTTTAACTCCCCTTGCAGGTCCGTTGCGGTCGACCACCGCCGGCGGGGAATGCCGGCATCGGACCGCATCCGCATGAGCCACTCCTCCACCCAGTCCTCCCGGGTCCAGATAGTCCCGCCCGCTCCCATGCGCACATGGGGGAGATGATGCGGATCCCCAGGAGCAGCCCGAGCGGCCCGATAAAGGCTGTCCATCGGGATGCCGTACACCTCTGATACTTCTCTCAGGCGCATGAGCCGCATGACTACCACCCCTCCGGCACCCGGGCAAACATCAAGGCCAGGCCAAGGATGAGGCCAACAGTGATGCCGCCCAAGACATCCAATCCCCACTGCCAAAGCCAGGATTCCTTCTTTATGCCTTTCATCTCGGCACCCCCACGGCCACTGCTAAAACCACCAGGAAAAGAAGCAACCAAAACCCCCCCACCACGAAGGCGAGGGGGGAGGGCTTGGGATAGCGGGCTGACACGTACCAGGTCAAGGCCATTAGCATGGCCACGCAAAGAAGGAGGTAGATGGCCAACAGCTCAAGCATCATTTCCCTGCTTAGTGGTCCGCACTAGTGGTGAATCACTAAAGGACGCTAAAAAAAGGGCCAGATCATCCTCTTTGACCTTCCAGCCCTTCCCTACGCGAATAGCGCGCAGACGCCCCTGTCGTATCTGTTGGCGCACGTAGTAGACAGAGACTTTCAATCGTTGCGCTACCTCAAAGGTTGTTAAAAGTTCCCCGGCCATGGTTCCACTATAGGGGATTCTAAAGGTTTAGTCAAGCACCGCTAGAGAGTTTGGCGTAGCATGAGAAACATAGATAGCGTATGGTACTCTTGTGGTGGCAGAAAAACCGCGGGTAACAAGGAATATTCCGCCCTGGGCTTTTGCTATTCGCAAAAGACGAATGGAATTGGGTTTAACGCAAGAGCAGATAGAGGAGTTGACAAATGATGCTCTTGCGCAACGCACCGTTTCTGATATTGAGCTTGGTAAAACCAACCCCTTGAACTTAAATATGGAAAAGTTCGCCGCCCTATTAAAGGCCCTCCGCTGGACCCCACGAGACTTTACAGAGGCCACAGGCTTGGAGGTTCCCCGATTTTTTGAGCAGATTGAAGACCAAGGCGTTGTTTGGCTCCCCATAGTGGCCTCCGGGACCGCTGGTCGCCCTTGGCCTCAGGAAGGGGTCCTCCCGGTTCCAAGGGAGTTTGTGCGGCCAGGGTCAATCCTCATCCGCGTGGAAGGAGACAGCATGGACACCGGGGATGAAGAGGGATTGAAAGATGGGGATTTGGTCCTTGTAGACCAGAACCTCAGGGACCTGCGGCCCGGGAAGATCTACGCGCTAGAAATCCTTGGCGATGGGATCGCCATCAAGCGGGCCAAGCGCATCAAGCGGGGTTGGATCTTTGTATCGGACAATCCCCAGGGGCCTATCTTAGAACCCGATGAAGTGGTGGTTCTGGGTGAGGTTTACCGGAAGATCAGCATCCGGGAGGTGAGATAATGCGCTTCTGGACATTAGTTAGCTTTATGGCCATGATTCTAAGTGCCTGTAGTTCGCCTCCTTCCTTCAGCGCCACGGGAACATGGAAGGATCTCACAGCGAAGATCAGACCCACAAGCAGACTAGACTGCCCCAACGACCCGATGAACACGTTTGAACTAACCTTCACACTTACCCAAAGTGGCCAAAACGTTCAGGGGACGGTACGTCTATCGCAAGCAGGGAGAGGCACTGATTACGGTGACATTTCAGCTCAACTTAGATCCGATGGAACTGTCAGCGGGAATCTCGTGTTCTACTCCCAAAGCGGCACGCCTATCCCTTTTGCCTTTGAAGGCAGGTTTTACACCTCGGCTTTCACTGGCTCTACTATCACTCCTATGACTAGTACCTGCCCTGCCAACGGGCAAATGGTAAATGCCTATCTGCAATGGGATGCGCAAAAGCAGTAGCTAGACAATGAAGCGCCGGGGTAGGGGAGAAGGAAGCATCTTCCGCCGGAAGGATGGACGGTGGGCTGGGTTTGTGACCATTGGGTACACCCCGGATGGCCGCCAGGCAAAGCGCTGGGTTTATGGCCGCACCCGCCAGGAAGTGGCAGAGAAGCTAGCCCGCCTCCTTCCCAAGGCATGGACCGGCACGGTACCAGACCCAACCGGATTGAAGCTGGGGGACTGGCTTCTTCACTGGGTGGAAGAACGCGCCTTGCGGAAAGGGCTACGCCCCACTACCATCCGCAACTACCGGGTGTACATGGGCCACCTGGAGCCCATCCTCCGCATTCCCCTAACCCGCCTCACTTCCCTCCAACTACGGGCCTTCTTTGCCGATCTAGCCCACTTTTCCCCTTCACACCGCCGACACATTTACCAGTTCCTTCGGGCCGCCCTGAGGGATGCCGTGCGCACAGACCTCATTCCCTCCAACCCCATGGACGCCGTGGATCCTCCGGAGGGGGGTGCGGTAAGGCCGGCGCGGGCTTGGACCCCGGAAGAGGTGGCCAGGTTCCTGGAGGCCTCCAAGGATCACCGCCTTCACACCCTTTTCCGGCTTATGCTGGCCACCGGCCTAAGGATAGGGGAGGCCCTGGCCCTTCGCTGGGAGGACTGGGAAGGGGATCGGCTTTGGGTACGCCATACCTTAAGAAGGGATGGCACCCTAGGACCGCCGAAGACTTCGGGATCCATGGGCTACTTATACCTTGACTCTGACACGCAAGCGGCACTAGCAGAATGGCAAAAGCGCCTACAGGCGGAGAGAGAACAGGCGGAAGATTGGCAGGAGCACGGTCTTATCTTCCCTTCGCGTCGCGGAACACCCCTGGAGTACCGCAACGTCCTTCGGGCCTTTACCGAGCTTCAGGCCAAGGCCGGGGTTACCCCTATCAATCTTCACGGGCTCCGCCACACCTACACCTCCCTCGCTTTACGGGCAGGCCTTCCTCCTAAGGTGGTGGCGGCCAGGTTGCGCCATAAGGACGTAAAGCTCACGCTCCAGGTCTACCAGCAGCTCATGGACGATGACTTGCGAGCCGGCGCAATATCCCTGGACACCTTGCTACACCTACAGGGGCCACAAAATGGGGTTAAGTCCTCCCCTCAAAGAAGCAAGAAGAAGGCTCTTCTGTAGGCCTTTTTTTGCCACTGCGCCCATACCAACGACCCTTACCCTTTAGTGCTGATAAGCGTGAGGTCGGTGGTTCAAGTCCACCATCGCCCACCA
>NZ_QGMX01000032.1 GCF_003336745.1 Thermus caldifontis
GTTTGGTCAGCCCGTAGGGCTATCTTGCAAACCGGGGGATTATAGCTCCCCCACTCCCCCTCTGGTCCGCTGACATGGGCCCCTTAGGGTAGGGGGATGAGGGCACTGGTAACGATGACGACGGCGTCTTCCGCCCTGGGCTTTGGCAGAGGCGGCAAGCGGCTTTGGCGAGGTCTATGTGGCGGCCCCGGACATGGAGCAAAGCAGGGTGGGCCACGCCATCGCCATCGCCCAACCTGTGCAGGCCTACGAGGGGGTGGTGGTGGAGGGGGAGGACCCCCTGGACCGCCCCCTCTACTGGTTCGCCGCCAGGCCCCTGAAGGAGGCGGAGGAGGGCACAGACCGCTGGGCCGTGGAGCAGGGGTTCATCGCCGCCAACCCCCTGAGGCTGGACCTCACCGACGAGGCCCGGCCACAACCGGCCCTGGCCCATGATTAGCGTCCTCAGGTTTATCCAAGGAGGGTTTTCCGCCATGGGCAGGGGTTGCTAGCCCTCCCCTGGGGCCAGGAGCTGGTGCAGGGCAGCCGCCTTCCTCTCCATCTCCTCCCTCAGGACCTGGGCCAGGGCGGCCGCCTCCCCTTCGGGTTCCTCCAGGAGGTACTCCCCCAGTAGCCCCAGGAGCACCCCCAGGTCCTGGAGAGCCCCCAGCTCCTCCTGGAGCCTTCGCTCCTCCCGGGTGGATAGCCCCAGGAACTCCTTGGCGTAGCGCAGGCGTCGTAGGGCCCGTCGGTAGGCGTGAAGGGCCTCGGGGGAGGGGGTGTCCCTCAGGGCCTTAAGGCGCCTAGCAAGGCGCTTCCGCATGCGGGAAAGCCCCTTATAGGCCGCCTTCTTTTCCAAAGGGGGTAGGGCAAGCAGGGCCCTAAGCAGGGCCTCGGTCCAAGGGGAGGCGAGGAGCTCCGGAAGGCGGCCACGGGCCTCCTGCAGTTTTCTTTCCAGGAAAGCCCGGAAGCCCTGGGGCAAAGCCTCCCTCGCCAGGGCCACCTCCAGGTCCCGCACCCGCCCCGTGCCCCTCAGGAGGCGCTTGAGGTCGTCCTGGAGCACCCTGAAGCCCAGCAGGTCCAAGTACGCCCTGAGCCTCCGGGCGGCTACCCGCACCTGGTGCACCCCCTCGGGGTCCTCCCCAAGGAGGGCTTGGGGGATGTGGGCCCTAAGGTGTTCCGTCCAGGTTCGGGCGTCCTTCACAGGCGGAAGACCTTGGGCGGCAGAAGGGCCTTGAGGGCCATCCCTCCAGGCACCGCTTGGCCCTCCAGCCAGGCCACCCCTCCCTTCTTCAGGGCAAAGCGGGCCCCCAGGGCCTCCCGGGCCGAAGCACCAGCAAAGTCGCCCAGGAGGAGCCAGGCCAGGAGGGCGGAGAGGTAGGGCTCGTGCCCCACCAAGGCCACCCGGCCCTCGCGGGGGACCTCGGCCAGAAGGGCCTCCGAGGGCGGTGCCGCCAGGTGGGGGGTTACGCGAACCTCCCCTTCCAGGAGGTCAGTAAGAAGTTCGGCGGTCTCCACCGCCCGCCTCTTGGGGCTGGTGAGGATCAGATCCAGCTCCACCCCAAGCCCCAAAAGGCCCCGCACCACCTTACGGAACCGCCGCACCCCCTTGGGGGCCAAGGGGCGGCGGTCGTCCGCCTCCTCCCCCTCCCCCTCGGGGGGCAAGGCCAGGGCATGCCGCACCAAGAGGAGTTCCATTCCACCATTATCCCCTCCACACCACCTCGAGGGGAAGCCCAAAGGCCTCCTGGAAAAGCCCCCCTTGTTTTTCCGCCTCCAGGCGCTCCACCCAGGGGTCCTCCTCCGCCTCCAGGATCAGGCGCACCCTCTCCCCCAACTCCACCCCCACCCCCTTCACCCGGCCCGAACGGGTGCGCTCCAGCATCTCCGCCAGCCGGAGGAGGCTTGCCAGGCGCAGAAGCCTCTTGCCATCCCCCCGGGCCATGAGGCCCCGGTAGCCTCCCAATGAGGGCTTCCCCCGCCGGTGGTAGCGCACCAGGAGGGCCAAGAGGGCCTGCTCCCGATGAGGCATGCCCAAAAGGGGCTCGGAAAGGGCCAGGTAGGCCCCGTGCTTATGGTGTTCGTGGTAGCCCAGGTGCATGCCGATGTCGTGGAGGTGGGCAGCCTCCAGGAGAAGGCGCTCCTCCTCCTGCCCATAGCCGTGGAGGGGGGAAAGGCCCCGGTACAGGGCCAGGGCCAAGGCCTTCACCCGATCCCGGTGGTCCGCCCGGAAAGGGTAGCGGCGGAACAGGTTTTCCACGGCAAAGGCCCGGGGATCGGGGAGGAGGTGGGGTGGGGACAGGAGGTGCTGGAAGAGCACCCCTTCCCGGATTCCCATCCCGCTCAGCCAAAGGCCCGGAGCCCGGGTGTGGCGCAGGAGGGTGCGGAGGAAGGCCAAGGTGGCGGGGAGGGTCTTGGCCCGGTCCGGCTGGAGGCCGGGAAGTTCCGATCGGGCCTTCAAGCTGAGGCTCAGCACGTCCTCGTAAAGCTCCTCCACCCCCTCCCGAGGGAGGTAGTAGCCGTGTACGAAGTCCAGGGGGTAGCCCCGCCTCTTCTGGTGCAACCGCGCCACCGCCCGGACATTCCCCCCCAAGCCCACCAGGGGCAGGCTGGGCTCCAGGGGGAGGGCCTCGAGGTGGGAGGCCACCGCCCGCTCCAGGGCCTTTACCTCCGCCTTGGCGGGGGGATCGGAGACCGAGAAGGCCTCCGTGAGGCGCAACGCCCCCAGGGGAAGGGCCGTACCCCAAAGGAAGCGGCGTCCCTGCATGCGGGAAACCTGGGCGCTCCCCCCACCCTGGTCCACCACCAGCGCCTCCTCCAGGAAGAGGGCATTGGCCACCGCCAAGACCCCCAGCTGGGCCTCCTCCTCCCCGGAAAGGAGCTTTGGGGAAAGCCCCAGGGCCAGGGCCTCCTCCAGAATCTCCCGGCCGTTTTCGCTATCCCGGATGGCGCTGGTGGCCAGGATGCGCACCTCCTCGGGGGCTACCGCCCTGAGAAAATCGGCAAAAGCCCTGAGGGCTTTCTTCCCCCGCTCCAAGGCCTGGGGGTGGATCCGCCCCCGGGCAAGCCCCTCCCCCAGGGCCACGGGCTCCCTTAACTCGTCCGCCAGGTGAAAGGAAAAGCCGGGCTCATATTCGTACACCACCAGGCGGAAGGTACCCGAGCCCAGGTCCATGATGGCCAGGGAACGGGTCTTGACCGCGTTCTGACCTTCTTCGGGCGTAATCTTTAACAAATGCACCTCCTACCCGAGGCCAGCTGGCTACAGTTTAACCGCCGGGTCCTCCTGCAGACAGAAAGACCCGATTTCCCCCTTCTGGAGAGGATGCGCTTTCTCGCCATCTGGAACCGCAATCTGGACGAGTTCTTCGCCGCCCGCATCGCCAAGCCTTTTTGGGAAAAGCGGGGAAGCCAGGACCACCGGGCCTTGCTGGAGGAAGCCCACGCCCAGGCCAGGTTGGCCTGCCAGCGCTACCAGGCCCTGCTTGGGGAAGCCCACCCCCACCTCCAGGTCCTGGAGCCCAAGGATCTGGACGAGGAAGACTGGCTCTACTTCCGGGTCTACCTGGCGGAGGTGGTGGCCCCCCGCACCGACCTCATCCCCTGGGAGGCCGCCTCCGACCTTTCCCACGGGGCCCTCTACTTCGCCTCGGAGGACTACCTGGTGCGCCTTCCCCAGGACCTTCCCCGGCTTCTCCCCGTACCCGGACGGGAAGGGGCCTACGTACGCCTGGGGGCCCTGATGCGGGCCCGAAGCGACCTCTTTCTGCCCGAGCCCTCCCCCCTTTACGAGCTCAGGGTGCTCCGCCTTCTGGAAAGCGAGCGGGCCCGGGCGGACTGGGACGAACTGGCCCAGTCCCTGGAGGGACGCCAGGAGGGCGTGGCCACCTTGCTGGTGGCGGAGGAAGGCTTCCCCGAAGCCTGGCTTGAGGGGCTCCGGCGGACCCTGGAGCTCCTCCCGGAAGAGGTTTTTCTTCTGCCCCCACCCCTGAACCTCACCTTGGTGGAAAGGCTGGTGGCCGAGGGGCCCAAGGCGTGGCTCTTCCCCCCCCTCAAACCCGAGCGGCCCCGGGGCTTCCTGAAAAAGCCCCTGGCCCACCTGGAGCGCAAGGACCTCCTCCTTTACCACCCCTTCGCCGACTACGCCGCCGTGGAACGCTTCGCCCAGGAGGCCCTCTCCCCCGAGGTGACGGAGGTCTGGGCCACCCTCTACCGCATCGGGGAGACGAACCCCTTGGCCGAGGCCCTCATCCAGGCGGCGCGGGCGGGAAAACGGGTGCACGTGCTCCTCGAGGGACGGGCCCGCTTTGACGAGCTTTTGAACCTCCACTGGTACCTGCACTTCCTCCGAGCAGGGGTGGAGGTCCTTCCCCTACCCGAGCGCAAGGTGCACGCCAAGGCCCTCCTGCTCCTCACCCGCCAGGGAAAGGGGTACGCCCACCTGGGGACGGGCAACTACAACCCGCAAAACGGGCGCCTCTACACCGACTTCTCCCTTTTCACGGGGCGCCTCGAGGTGGTGCGGGAGGTGCACGCCTTCTTCCAGGCCATGCGGGCCAGCCTTCCCCCAGGCGGGCTGGTCCGAGGGCAACCCGGCCAGGCCCCGGGCTTGGAAACACCCCTGAAACCTTCTCCCGCCCTCTCCCTCCTCCGCACCGGGGAGGGCATCCGCAACCTCCTGCTGGAGGAAATCGCCAAGGAGGCTCATCCCCAAGGACGGGTCATCCTGAAGTTTAACCACCTCACAGACCCCATGGTCCTGAAGGCCCTGGTCCAGGCCGCCGAGGCAGGGGCCCGGGTGGACCTCCTGGTGCGGAGCACCCTCACCCTCCTCCACCCCGCCTTCCGGGCCAAGAGCCTGGTGGGGCGCTTCCTGGAGCACGCCCGGGTGGCCGCCTTCCGGGGAGGCGGAGCCTGGAAGGTTTACCTCACCAGCGCCGACGCCATGCCTCGGAACTTCCAAAGCCGGTTTGAACTCCTCTTCCCCGTCCTGGACAAGGAGGCTAAAAAAAAGGTGCTCAGGGTTCTCAAGCGCCAGATCCGGGATGATCGCAACAGCTTCCTCCTCACCCCAAAGGGCGAGAAGGTGCTTTGGGGAGGCCACCATGATGCGCATCGCTGGTAGAGGGTTTGCAGGGAAGTGTTGAGGACCGCTCTTCTGGCCCTCCCCACAGGGGAAAGCCGCCAATGCCGTTCTCGCACTCCGGCTTTCCCCGGGAACCTACGGCTACAACGCCCTGGCCTGAGGCTCGGGCCTAGGGGCGCTGGTGGGGGTGCTGGCCAGCATCCCCCTCTCAGGGGCAGGGGCCCATCCCAACCCCGCGGTCACCCTGGCCCTGGTTGAAGGCCACCTTCTCCCCTGGCGTCTTGTGCCCTTATACCTGGTAGCCCAGTTTCTGAGTGGGTTTCTGGGCGCCTTGGGGGACTTCCTCGCCTAGCGGGAAGGCCTCATGGCCCAGGGGAGGCCCAACGTGTTCAGCGCAGGACCCGGCTTTTTGCGCACGGAACCCGAAGCCCTTTACGCCCGGACTGGCCCGGCGGTGGCGGAAACCCTGGGCACCTTCGCCCTCATGAGCGTGATCCTGGCCGCAGGGAAGGACGGGCGCATCGTGGCCCTCTGGCTGGCCCTCACCGTGGCCGCGGTGGGGTACGGGTTGGGAAGCACCGGGGGCTTCACCCTGAATTCCACCTGCGACCCAGCCCCCCAGGCCTCCGCCACTGCCAGGGCCATGCCCAGGTAGAGCCCATTCCAGGCCCTTACAAACCCCGCCCACTCCCTGAGGCCAGGGCGGCTGGTGGGGTCCTCCAGGAGGTGAAGCCGCTCCCTACCCGGCAGGACCCGGCCCGTTTCCGTGTCCCGGCCTTCCCCCCCCCACGTAGCTGAACAGCACCCCCCGCCCGCTTAGGGCCAGAATGAGGCCCGCCGCCATGGGCTTGGTCCCCCCCGTGAGGTCGGCCACGATGGCGCTGGCCTCTCATTCCAGCGCCTTGCGCAGGGCCTTCAGGGCCACCTGGTAGGCCTCGAGGAGGCTTTCCGCATCCTCCAGGAGGAGGGTGTGGTGGCGGAAGGCCTCCCCGTAGTCCCGGATGAGGTCGGCGGCCACGGGCAGGGTCTGCTGGCTGGTCAGGAAGACCACCTCCTCTGGGGTGTGCTGGGCCGGGGCCTCCTCCAGGGGGGTCCGGATGGTGGGTGCCCACGGCAAGGATCAAGGTCTTCATAGCACTATTACGCCTGTCCCGGACGGCGGGAAGTACCGGGCCCTGGGGAAGGCAGGCTGGAAGTTTGGCACCTTATGTCCCTGGCAAGTTCTGGGGCACCAGGGAAGTGCGGTACGGGGAGGAGGGGCATACCTCTCCCTGTGATCTCCCTGATCCCCCATTTGGGGGAGGCAACCCTGGCCCCCATGGAGTAGCCTGAAACCAGGCAGGGGGTGGAAACTTTGGGAACGACAAAGGGCATGTCGTTAACAGAGCTCCTGGTGGTGATCGCTATAATAGCGGTGGCCCTATCCATCGCCGCTTTGAATGGGAGGCAAATGCTTCTTTCCCAGGAGCAGGCGGCCTTTCTGAGGTCCCTGCAAGGCCTGTTCTGGCAAGGGGCCACCGAAGCGGCAAGCCGCGGAGAAACCCTGATCCTTTCCCGGCAAGGCAATCGGTTAGAAATTCGGCGTGGCAACCAAGTCCTACGACGTTTGGATATCCCCCAGGAGGTCAACCTTTCCCTTAGTGATGGGGATATCTTGCGCTTTACCCCTCCAGGCAAGGTGGAAAGCCCGTCAGGGGGTATACTCTCAGCCCCTGTCGCCTTTACGGTAACCATCGGACCCCGTAGCTACACGTATAGGGTTTCCCTCATTGGGGAGGTGAAGGTATCGCCATGAAAGAAATGAAAGGCCACACCCAAAGGTTGGGTCTAACCCTTCTGGAGGTGTTGCTGTCCATCGCCCTCCTCAGCGTGGTCATGCTGGCCCTGAACGCCACCCTAATTTCCAGCCTCCAGCAGACTTCCGTGGCGGGCTCAAGGACCCAGGCGGTTCAAATCCTGAACTACATGGGAAGGCGCATTGTGGGAGGCGAAACCTCACTCCTGGCCAATCCCACCCTCCAGTTCGAGTATGGAACCCTACGGCAGAACTTCCCTGACCTACCCAATGAACTCCACTTTGCCAATCCAGATCTATACCGGGTGACCATTGAAAACCTTGGTCCTCCCCCTTGGAACAGCACCCTGGGGGTGGACATACACCGTTACCGCATCGAGGTCTGCTGGCAACGGGCGGGACAGGAATTCTGTGCCACTGGACAGACCCTATCAGCCCCTCCCTCCAGCGGAAGCACGAATCCCCCTGTACTGGAGGGGCTCAACTGAGGTGAGACCATGAGCTGGAAAGGCCGTTTGGGATTAACCCTTCTGGAACTGCTCCTGGCCTTGCTGATCCTGGGCACTCTCATGGCCATCGCCTATGGTGGCATGGTGCAGTTCATGCAGGTGCGCTCCGACTTGGACGCCAGCGTCAGTGCCCAGGCAAAGCTACGTCGCATCGTGGAGGTCTTCACCCAGGACTTGAGGAGCGCGGTATTTGGCGGCTTGGCTTCCACACCCTACCCCACCGGGCGCCAGAGCATCTCCTTCGCCCTCATCGACGGGGGGGCGGGCTATCCCGTCCTACCCCACGACAGCGGGAGTAACGCCAGCTTCAAGAACGCCGCTGAGGCCAAGATCGTGGTCCTGGCCGCGTCGGCAAGCCAAATCGGCATCGCAGATGGGGACTACGTCTTGATGGTGAACGCCAATGGGGACGGGGTGATCCTGCCCGTCACTCAGGTGAACCCCGTTGGCGGGCAAGCCAACCGGTGGCACGTGGTCCATGCGGGATGCGGGAATACCATCGATTACACACCTAACACCTTGCTCTTTCGCGTGCGCACCCTGGGATTCCGCTTTGACCGGCAAACGAAGGAGCTGGTATACAGGGAAGGGGCTGGGGCGGAAATACCAGTAGCCTTCGACCTTTCCAGCTTCCGCATCGGCTACGTGTACGAGGATGCCAGCCAAGATATCCGCATCGACCCACCTGGATACCCCTATGACCAACCTGCGGCAGCGCCTCCCTATCAGGTACAGGACTCAGGAAGGACCTACACCCTAAAACGCTTGGCGCTGACCCTTTCGGCAGCCTTCCCCTCGCGGGGAAGGAATATGGAGCGCACCTACACCAGCGTGGTGGACCTAGCCTCCAATACCCAGTACACGGTAAGGAGGATACTGCCTTGCAGCCGAGGAGGTGGTAACCCATGAATAGGAAGGGTATTGCCCTGATCATCGCTCTAGCCAGCATTCTTGTGGTTTCGGGGATCGGCACGTTGCTCTTCCTCAGGACCGTGGGAGAAGTCCGGCATAGCGGGCAGGACCAGGTCATCGTGCAGACTTTACTTCTGGCCCGCGGGGCTGCCAATGTGGGAGGTACCTTCCTCAGCACCAAGGCTCGCGAAACGCTGAACACCATTGTTAGACAGCTTGCCAGCTCCACCAGCTGCTGGGCCTTTGGTGGGAACACCAACTGCGCAACAGGCCAGCAACCGGATCCAGCGGTTGTAGCGCAGCAGCTGGCCACGGTGGCTTCCAGCCTCCAAGGCCAAGTGGATGCCCTCTTGTGCCCAAATGGAAGCCCACGGAACCTAGCCCCAGACGCCGCCAGCGCTACGGTCTCCTTGCGGATTCACTTTACCGCTACCGCCTGTGGACAAAGTCTTCCCCCGGGTAGCATGCTACCGCCTGGCCGGTTTGTGGAAGGGAATCCCCGGGTTGTGGCCTCCAGCGGGGTGTCCCAAACCTACGCCTTGCCCTTTGTGATGGTTGCCCAGGCCACCATGGGGACTTATCGCCGGAATGTGGTCCTCCACGGGGAGTATCGCTTCACCGTGGGCAGAGCAAGCTTTTCCCGCTGGGCCCTTTTCACCCACATCCACACCCTCCCCGGGGGCACGGATGTATGGTTCACCGACCGAACCCTCTTTGATGGGCCCGTGCACACCAACAGCCATTTCCGCTTCTACCGTAGGCCGTGGTTTGGTGGGGAAGTGACCAGCGCCGGATGCACCAACCCAGGCGACTCCGCTTGCTCTGGTCAAACTCGTCCGGGGGCATATTTCTATGGGGTGAACAGGAACGGCCTGGTTCAGGCCAGCAACATGCAACCCAGCGCCAACGCTCCCTCCTACACCAACGCCTACGGCACCCATGCTCCCGAGTTCACCGCCGGCGTGGATTGGGGCTCCGCCTTTATTCCCCTCCCTGCGAGCAACCAAGCCCAGAAAACCGTTGCCCAAACCGCTGGGCTCTACTTCCAGACAACGATCCAGAACCTCACCCTAGAGCGCAAATGCGTGGATAGCCTCACTAACCTTGAGGTACCATGCACTATACCCCTACCCACCGGCGTGACCAAGTTCCAGTACATTAGCGTCAGCTACTGCGCCAACAACAACTGTTCCCAAACCGCTTCTGGGACCTACCGGTATGGAGCGGATGGTAAGCTCTACAGGAGGGTAGTGCAGAACAATACGGCTTCCTGGCAACCCGTGCAACGGAATGGCTCGGATGTCTACTTTAACGGCGTCATCTTTAGCGATAGAGCAATCCAAAGCCTTTCAGGACCGCCCCGTACAAACCCCAATAACCCCAACACTGCCAGCCCTGCCCTGGCGGAGTTTGCCCAGATCACGGTGGCGGCCTCCTCCACCATCAGGATCACCGGGGACCTCAAGTACGAAAATCCCCCGTGTACAGGCACACCCACCCGTAACCCCAACGGCACGGTTTCCCCGGCCACCTGCGACAATCTCTCTGCGCAAAACGTGCTGGGAGTCTACAGCCAGGATGGCGACGTGCTCATCTCCCAAAATGCCCCCCGGAACCTGCACCTTCACGGTTCCTTTATGAGCGCCAAAGGTGTGGTGCAGGTCGAAAACTACAACTCCATTCCCGAAAAGGGAAGTGTATACCTTATCGGGGGTATCATCGAGAAATATTACGGCGCCTTCGGAACTTTTAACCCCCAGACAGGACAAAACAACACTGGTTACGGCCGTGCGTTCACCTACGACCGACGCTTCCTCCAAGGGTTGGCTCCCCCCTACTTTCCCACAACCGGCCTAGACCAAGTGATCAACGTGGTGGCTTTCAGTTACGGACAGAGGGAGCAGGTGTACTGAAAGCCTCCCATATCCTGGGAAAGGACCAGCTCGCAGACCATCCCTGGGGTTTCCCTTTGAATATTGGGTTTGGATAGAGTCTCAGCACCTCCACCCTGACCCCTCCGAGCCTCTAGCGTGCAGCTGGACCCACCTGCCTCAGAGAGGCTAGTCCCTTCCTGCCTGGTGGGAAAACAGCTTCACCCTCCCATACCCCAAAGCGGTCTTAGCCCCCACCCCGGCATAGAAGGCAAACCGCCCCAGGGCCCAAAGCCAGGAGAGCTCCTCCTCCGTGGCCTTAGGCAGGTGGTAGACCACCCGGCCCACGAACCCCACCGCCTCCACCTCCGCCTCGGCCCGCACCGTCTTCCCCTCAAACCAGCGCACCGTGGTCCCTTCCAAAAGGGCTTCCCGCACCTCCTCCGGGGCCGGGAGGTCGGCAAGCCCTTCCAGGCGCCTCAGGAGGCTTTCCAGCACCAACCGGGGCTCGGGAAGGGGGTAGTGCACCCCCTTGCGGCGGAAGAAGGTGGGGCTAAAGAAGCGCAAGGGGAGGTCGGGCCCCTCAGGGGCCCGGAATAGCCGGGGGTAGGTGGTGAGGCCCGCCCAAGGATGGCCCTCCTGCACCACCGCCTTTACCCGGAAGGGCCTGCCCAGGCGGACTGACTGGCCCTCCAGGGCAAAAAGCCTGGGGGACAGCTTGGCGTAAAGCTCCTCCCGAAGGAGGGCGATGCGGGCCCAGTAACCCCTCTCCCCTCCCCCAAAGCCCAGGCTAAAGGGGTTTTCCCCTAGGTCGTGCACCTCGGGGGCCACCTCCCGCACAAGGCGGTAGAAGAAGCCCCTCA
Source organism: Thermus caldifontis (assembly GCF_003336745.1). Classification (NCBI taxonomy): domain Bacteria; kingdom Thermotogati; phylum Deinococcota; class Deinococci; order Thermales; family Thermaceae; genus Thermus; species Thermus caldifontis. The sequence goes on from NZ_QGMX01000032.1 coordinate 11,016, forward strand.
GGCCCGAAGCCTCGGGAAGGGCCTCCCCTTCCAACTCCAAGACCACAGCGGCCAGCACCATGCCCACGTTTTACCCATTTCCCGTCCCCTTGCCTAGCCTGGACCAAGCCCACATCCGGGCTCCTCGAGGGCATCGTCCCGCTTGAAGGCCTTCAGGAGCGGGAGAAGGGCCAAACCAGCGTATCGGGGCGAAAAACAGAAAACCCGGGGTGTGTTCCCGGGTTTTTCCGCTTCCCATCGTGGTGGGCGGCGTAGGACTTGAACCTACGACCTCTCGCGTGTGAGGCGAGCGCTCTTCCGCTGAGCTAGCCGCCCCCAAGCCTTTTGCAGGGTAGCACGGGCCCAGGAGGCCTGTCAAGCAAAGGCCTTGACCTCTCTCTGACAAGGCCCCGGCTACACTAAGGTCGTGGCCACGGTCCTGGTGGTGGAGGACGAGCCTGCGGTGCGGCTAGGGGTGAGGCTGGCCCTGGAGAAGGCTGGGCACAGGGTGCTGGAAGCCGCCACCTCAAAGGAAGCCTGGCCAAGGTTGCGGGAGGCCGAAGCCGTGGTCCTGGACTGGATGCTTCCCGACGAACCCGGCACCCGGCTCCTGGAGCGCATGCGCCAAGGAGCCTACCCCGACCTTCCCGTCCTCATGCTCACCGCCCGGGCCGAGGTGCGGGATCGGGTGGAGGGGCTTTCCCGCGGGGCCGACGACTACCTGGTCAAGCCCTTTGCCGTGGAGGAGCTTTTGGCCCGCCTCGAGGCCCTCCTGCGGCGCTCGGGCAAGCGGAAGGTGCTCCGGCGCGGGCCCCTTCTCCTGGACCTGGAGCGCAAGGAGGCCAGCCTGGACGGAAAGCCCCTACCCTTCACCCGGCGGGAGTTTGAGCTCTTGGCCTTCCTGGCCCAGCGCCCAGGCCGGGTCTACTCCCGGGAGGAGCTCCTGGAAGCGGTATGGGGCCACGACTACCTGGGCACCCCCCGGACCGTGGACCAGCACGTGCTCCAGCTCCGGGAAAAGCTGGGGGAGGACCCCAAGGCCCCTCGCTTTCTGGAAACCGTGCGGGGCATGGGGTACCGGTTCAAGGAGGTCCCGGCGGGGCCCAACCAGGGGGAAGGGTGAAGGAGCTTCTGGCCGAGGCCTGGGAGGAGGCCCTGGAGGGTTTGGTCCTGCACCGGGATAGGCAGGTCCTCTACCTGAACCCCAAGGCGGAGGAGCTTTTGCAGGCGAGCCGGAAAAAGGTGGTGGGCCGCCCCCTTCTTTTGGCCCTTCGCGACCACCGCCTCGAGGCCCTGGCCCTCCACGGAGGGGAGCGCACCCTGGGGGTGCGGGGCCGCACCCTGAGGGTGAGGGCCCTTCCCGGCAGGCTCTACCTCCTGGACGAGACGGAACTACACCGGCGCCTAATGGCCCTTGAGGAAGCCACCCAGGCCCTGGCCCACGAGCTCCGCACCCCCCTGGCGGGGATGGGGCCCCTCCTCGAGGCCCTTACCCCCCACACCCCCCAGGAAAGGGAGGTGTTGGACCTCCTTAAGGGGGAAGTGGCCCGCCTTTCCCGTTTGGTGCGGGACCTTTCCCTTACCCAACCCGGCCCCAGGCGCACCTTCCTTCTGGAGGAGCTTTGGCCCCGTCTGGAAAAGCTCCTGGGGGAACGGCTAAGAGGAAGGCGGGTGGAGGTGAGCCTCCCCCACACCCTCCACACCGACCCCGAGGCCCTCTTCCAGATCCTCCTCAACCTTCTGGACAACGCCCTCAAGTATGGCCGCGATCCCATCCGCCTCCTCTCCCGGGAGGAAGGAGGGCGCCTTTTTGTGGAGGTGCGCGACCAGGGGCCCGGACTCCCCGACTACCAAGCCCTTTTCCTTCCCCGTCACCGGGGGTTCCAGGGTGGAGCCGGGCAGGGCCTGGGGCTCTACCTGGTGCGCCGCATCGCCCAGGGCCTGGGCGGAGAGGCTTATGCCCAAAGGGAGGGGGCGGAGAACGTTTTCGGCGTCCGCCTTCCCCTAAACTGAGGCAAGGAGGCAGCATGCGCGAAGTACTGGATAAAGCCTTGAACGAGTTGCTGGAGGAAACCCTCAGGATGCTCTCCTTGGTACGGCAGATGACCCAGGAGGCCACGGAGGCCCTGGCGGAGGGAAACCGCGCCAAGGCGGAGGGCGTGATCGCCAAGGACCAGGAGGTGGACGCCCTGGAACTGAGGATTGAAAACCAGGCCGTCACCATCATCGCCCGGCACCAGCCGGTGGCCTCGGACCTGCGCCTCATCTTCACGGTCATCAAGGCCCTCACCGATTTGGAGCGGGCCGGGGACTACGCCATGCACGTGGCCGAAGACGCCTTGTTGCTGGCCCAAGACCCCCCCCTTAAGCGCTACGTGATCCTCCAGGAGATGGCCAAACGGCTCCTGGAGATGATGGACACCCTGGGCCGGGCGATGGCGGAAAGGGACCCCTCCCTGGCCCGCCAGGTCCTGGCCATGGACGACCAGGTGGACGGCCTGTATGAGGAGGTCACCCGGGAGCTGGTCACCTACATGATGGAAGACCCCCGTACCCTCACCAAGGCCCTGACCCTCATGCGGGTGGCCCGCAGCTACGAGCGCCTGGGGGACCATCTGGAAAACGTGGCGGAAAGGGTCATCTACTGGCTCACCGGGGAGGTCTACAAGACCCCTGAGGACGTCTACTAGGAGGGCCGGGGCCCGCCGCTGACCCCCGAGGAGGGGGCGGCCCTGGAAACCCGCCTCGAGAAGGGGGGAAGCCCTCACCGAGGCCGAGGTTCCACCCACGAAAGACCTCGGGCGAGAAGGAGGAGGCGCTCCTTCGGGAACTCCTGCGCAAAGCCCTGGGAGAGGGCCGCAAGGAGGCCTAGTCGGCCTCCCCCTCCTCCACCGCCTGGCGCCGGCCCGCCTTCCACTCCAGCCCCGCCCAGATGAGGTCCAGGAGGTCCCCATCCAGGACGTTCTGGGGGTCAAAGCGCATGAGGCCCGTGCGGTGGTCCTTCACGTACTGCTTGTCCAGGACGTAGCTCCGGATCTGGCTTCCCCACTCAATAGGCCGCACCTCCCCCCGGAGCTTCCTGAGCTCCTCCTGCTTCTTCTTCCACTCCAGCTCAAAAAGGCGGGAGCGGAGCACCTTCATGGCCAGCTCCTTGTTCTTGATCTGGCTCCGGGTGGCCTGGCTGGTGACGGTGATCCCCGTGGGCAGGTGAACGATGCGCACCGCGCTATCCGTGGTGTTTACCCCCTGGCCGCCGTGCCCCTGGGAGCGGAACACGTCAATGCGCAGGTCCTCGGGCCGGATCACCACCTCCACGGTGTCGTCCACCTCGGGCATCACCTCCACCCCGGCAAAGGAGGTGTGGCGGCGCCCCGAGGCATCAAAGGGGGAGGGGCGCACCAGGCGGTGGACCCCCGCCTCAGGGGCGAGGAGGCCATAGGCGTTCTCCCCCCGGACGATGATCTGGGCGTAGTCGATGCCCGCCTCCGCCCCCGGGGTTAGGTCCACCACCTCCACCCCAAAGCCCTGGCGCTCAGCGAAGCGGGTGTACATCCGGAGGAGCATCTCCGCCCAGTCGCAGGCCTCCGTGCCCCCTGCCCCGGGCTGGATGGTGAGGATGGCGTTCTTCTCCGCATGGGGGAAGGAGAGGAGGGTTTCGTGGTAAAGGTCCTCTAGCTTCCTGGCCGCCTCCTCCAGCTCGGGCCTCAAGGCCTCCCGCTCCTCTGCGGGAAACTCCTGCCAGAGCTCCAGAAGGCCCTCCAGATCGCTCTTTAGGGAACGGAAGGTATCCACCGTGCGCCGCAAGCGGGCCGCTTCCCGGCTCACCCCCCTGGCCTCCTCTGGGTTCTGCCAAAGGGCCGGGTCTTCCAGGCGCCCTTCCAACTCCTTTAGACGGGCTTCTTTACCGGGGATGTCAAAGATACCCCCGGAGGTTTTCCAGGCGCGTGGCGAGAAGATCCAGGTCCATACCTTCCCCAGTATAGGGGATTCAGCGGGGAATCACAAGGACCCTTTACATTACCACGCGCATATTTTATGCTATCCCTTCGTTTGCTACTTGACACCACTAGCAGACATGAGAGATAAGGGGGGTGCCATGCGC
>NZ_QGMX01000033.1 GCF_003336745.1 Thermus caldifontis
ACGAAACCGACGGCTGGGGAAGGATTACGAGTACCACCCTGAGGTAACGGAAGCCTGGATGTACCTAGGTATGATACGCTTGCTGTTAAAGCGGCTGGCAAGGGCCGCATAGGCTGGATAAGGAGGTTTTTACGACAGTCTCTTAGCCAAGTTTGCCCATTTGGGCAACTACCCTTTGGGGCGGGATGGCTAATGGGGTGCTAAGGCGGGACGGTCTAAGCCTTCTGGGCTTTCTGTCTTGACAAGAAGCGCCAAAGGTTCCTAAATGGGGGGCGATGCCGAGGGCGAAAGGGGTGAGCCCTTCCAAGACCAAAGGCCCCTTGGAAAAGGGGCCCAAGGAGGCCTCTTCCCAGGCTGCCACCTTGGTGGTGGTGGAGTCTCCTGCCAAGGCCAAGAGCATCCAGAAGATGCTGGGGCCAGGGTATGAGGTGCGGGCCAGCCTGGGGCACGTGGCCGACCTGCCGGAGAGGGAGCTTGGGGTGGATGTGGCGCGAGACTTCGCCCCCACCTACGAGGTGAAGAGGGACAAGAAGCCGGTGGTGGAGGCCTTAAAGCGGGCCGCTAGGGGAAAGCGCCTCCTCATCGCCACCGACCCCGACCGGGAAGGGGAGGCCATCGGCTGGCATGTGGCCCGGCTTCTGGGCCGGGATCCCAGTGAGCCTTTAAGGGTGGAGTTCCACGAGATCACCCCCAAGGTGGTGCGCCAGGCGGTGGCCCACCCGAGGCCCATTGACCAGAACCTGGTGGACGCCCAGCAGGCCAGGCGGGTGCTGGACCGGCTTTTAGGCTACAACCTTTCCCCTCTCCTTTCCCTGGAGTTCCGCAAGCGGGCCCTTTCCGCTGGCCGGGTGCAGAGCGTGGCCCTGCGGCTTCTGGTGGAGCGGGAGGAGGAGATCGAGGCCTTCCGCCCGGAGGAGTACTGGACCTTGGAGGGGGTTTTCACCCTGGGCCAGGACAGGAGGCTTTCCGCCATCCTCTACGAGGTGGAAGGCAGGCGGCTTTGGGCTGGCCAGGGGGAGAAGGAGGGGAAGCTTCACCTGGCGACGGAGGCCCAGGCCAGGGCCCTGGCTGAGGAGGCTTGGGGAGAGGCCTACCGCGTGGCCCGGGTGGAGACCAAGGAGCGGCGCAAATCCCCCCCACCCCCTTTCACCACCTCCACCCTGCAACAGGTGGCCAGTAGCCGCCTGGGCTACACAGCAAGCCGCACCATGCGCATCGCCCAGCGCCTGTATGAGGGCGTGGATCTTCCCGAGGGCACGGTGGGCCTCATCACCTATATGCGCACGGATTCGGTGCGGGTGTCCCCGGAGGCTTTGGGGGTGGCGCGGGAAGTGATCCAGCAAATGTTTGGTTCCGAGTACCTGCCGGAGGCCCCTAGGATCTATCGCAACCGCAAGGAGGGGGTGCAGGACGCCCACGAGGCCATCCGGCCCACCGATGCCAGGCGTACGCCAGAGAGCGTGAGGAAGTACCTTTCCGAGGAGGAGTACCGCCTTTATGACCTCATCTGGCGCCGTTTTGTGGCCAGCCAGATGGGGGATGCCCTTTACGACCAGACGGTGGTCCTGTTGCAGGACCTAACGGCCAAGCCCCGTTTTACCTTCCGGGCCTCGGGTTCGGTTTTGCAGTTTGAGGGGTACCTAAAGGCCTGGGGGCGGGAGGCCACCTCCTCTGAGGTGCCGGGGGAAGACCAGGAGGAAGCCGGGGTCTTGCCCGAGGTGGCGGAGGGGGAGAAGGCGGAACCGGTGCAGATGGTGCCAAAGCAGCACTTCACCGAACCCCCACCCCGCTACACCGATGCCACCTTGGTGAAGACCATGGAGGAACTGGGCATTGGCCGCCCTTCCACCTATGCCCCCACCCTGGAAACCTTGGAGAAGCGGGGGTATATGGTGCGCAAGGGGCGCGCCCTCCTGCCCACCCCTTTGGGCCGCCAGGTGACCCATTACCTGAAGGAGCGCTTTCCCCAGGTGGTGGCCTACGAGTTTACCGCCCGCATGGAGGACCGTCTGGACCAGGTGGAGGAGGGAAAAGCCCCCTGGCCCAAGGTGGTTTGGGAATTTTACGAGCCCTTCTTGGGAGAACTGGCCCAGGTACCCAAGAAGACCTGCCCCCGGTGCGGAAGGCCTTTGGAGCTAAAGGTAAGCCGCTATGGGCAGTTTCTGGGGTGCACGGGCTACCCGGAGTGCACCTACACCGAGCCCCTGGAGAAGAAGAAGGAGGCCGAGCCCATCGGGGAGGCTTGCCCCAAGTGCGGAAGGCCCCTGGTGCGCAAAGAGGGGCGGTATGGGAGCTTCATTGCCTGTTCCGGCTACCCCGAGTGCGACTACACCCGGGACGACGGCGAGCCCACGGGGCATGCCTGCCCCAAGTGCGGAAGCCGGGTTCTGGAGAAGCGAAGCCGCCGGGGTAAGCCCTATTACAAGTGCGAGAACAACGCCTGCGATTTCCTTTCCTTTTATCCCCTTTTGGAGCAAACCTGCCCTTCCTGCGGCTGGCCTTTGGTGAAGAAAGGGGAAGGGGCCTGCATAAACCCCGCCTGCCCGGCCCATGACCCCAAACTGGTCCCGTCCCCCAAGGCCTTCGCCCAGGGGGCTAGGGGCAGGGGCAAAGGCCGCCCCGGGGCCAAGGCTAAGGAAGAGGTCCAGGAGGCTTCCCCACCCAAACCCCCTAAGGACTGGGAGGAGCTAAAGCCCTTCCTGAGGGAACTCACCCCGGAGGAGCGCCAGGCGGCGGAGGCCCTGTTCCTGGGTGAACCCCTTTCCCCGGAGGCGGCCAGGCTGGCCCGGCGGGCTATTTTCAAGCTGCGGATGAAAAAGGGCCGCGCCAGGAAGGAGGCGGTTACCTGATGGAAAGCTTCAAACTCCACCTCCTGCGCCTGGCCCGGGAGGGGAGGGTAGAGGTCCCCGGCCTGCCGGTGCGGGCTTACACCTTGGCCATCGAGGCTTCCCAAGGGGAAGAACGCCAGGGCCAGGGTTTCTACCTGGTGTTGGAAGGGGAGCTGGTCATTGACCTGCCGGGAGGCCGGTACCTTCACCTGAAAAGGGGGGAGGCGGCCCGGGTCACGGAGCCCCACCGCTTGGTGCCGGTGGAGCGGGCGGTGGTTTTGGAGGTGGGGTAGGCCCCACCAGATAGACGGCACCCCAGGGGCGGTAGACGCTGACCACCTTGTCCTCCCGCACCCGCCCATCCCGGTAGCGCACCGTGCGCCGCACCTCCACCTTGGCGCCTTCGGCGGCAAAGTCCACCTGCTTGCGCACGCCGGGGGGTAGGGAGGGGTCCGGGATCTCCTTTGGGGGGAGGGGTGGTTTCTGGTCGGAGATGAAGGGGCCTTCCCAGCGCACCTCCCGGTCCTTGGTGCCGAAGAGGTGGAAACGGAGGGTGGTGCCTTGAAGCGAGCGTTGCACCAGGATATAGCCGGGGGTGTCGTTCACCACCTTGAGGTCCTTGTAGGGCTGGATCACCGCGGCATCCAGGCCCGTGGGCTTGTAGTAGGCCACCTGGTAGCTGTGGGCGTGGCGCTCCAGGATGGGAAGCCCCGCCAAGAAAAAGGCGCGGAAGAGGGTGGTGGAAACCTGGCAAACCCCACCCCCCACCCCCTGTTCCGTGCGATCCCCTACGATTACGAAGGCTTCCTTATAGCCTTCCTCCTTCGTGACGGGTCCCAGGGCTTGGTTGAAGGAGAAGGTGCCTGGGGGAATCAGAAGGCCATCCAGCTTGCTGGAGGCCAGGAGCAGGTTATGGGTGCGTTCCCGGCTGGAGCCCCGGAAGTCCGTTTCCCCTGTGGCCAGGTGCTCCCGTACCCCTAGGGCATAAAGCTCCCTTAGGTTTGGGCTTGGGGGGGTGTAGCGGGCAGGTAAGCGGAAGCTCTTGCGACCCCTGCTAAGGGCCTCCCGGTAGGCGGTTAGGACCTCGGCCTCGTCAAAGGCGATGCCCTTTTTCTCCACGCCCCGCCAACGGCCATCTTGGAAGATGAACCGGGGAGGTCTTGCCTTCCGTACCAGCCTTTTTAGAAGCGCTCTCAGTTCTCTCTCGGAGGCTACGGGGTGGGTTTGGCTACCCACATAGGTGCGGAGCTGGCCTTCTTCAATGACGTCCTCCTCTACCACCAGGATGGCGGCGATTGGGGGGCTTTCGGATCCGGTCTGCGCAAGGGCTAGGCCAAGGAGGGAAATCCAGCCAATACGGCGCAACATGTAGATAGTGTATGCAAAGCCCTTTTAGGTTTCTGTGAAAAGTCCCACCGCCCGGTATAGGACCTCCTCCTCTTCCGGAAGGAGGTGGCGGGCCTGGCCCTTGGGCAGGTCGCCCAGGGTAAGGGGGCCTAAGGAGAGCCGCTTCAGGTAGAGGACCCGGTTGCCCCGGGCCTGGAACATGCGCTTCACCTGGTGGAAGCGGCCTTCCCTTAGGACCAGCTCCACCCAGGTGGGGTCCTCCTGCCAGGTGAGTTCTGCCGGGAGGAGCTTTTCCCCGTCCAAAAGAAGCCCTTGGCTGAAGGCCTTCTGGTCCTCCCAGGTGGCCGGGCGTTCCAGGTGGACCAGGTAGCGCTTTTCCACCTTGTGCCGGGGGTGGGTGAGGCGGTGGAGGAGCTGGCCGTCGGTGGTGAAGAGGAGGAGGCCTTCCGTGTCCTTGTCCAGGCGGCCCACGGGGGAGAGGTCCCGGGTGGGAAAGCCTTCCAGGAGGGCATAAACCGAAGGGCCTTCCTGGCGGCTGGTCACGTATCCTGCCGGCTTGTGCAGGAGGATATGGTGATGGCGCCGCACCGCCAGGGATTGGCCGTTCACCTCGAGCCGCGCCCCTGGGGGTACGGGAAAGGCAGGGTCCTGGACCACCCGGCCTCCCACCACCACCTTTCCGCTTCGCACCAGGCGGGCCACCTCCTTGCGGCTTCCTAGGCCCAGGCGGGCGAGGAGCCTATCCAGCCTTTCCCCTTTCATAGCTCCAAGGCCCCTTCCAGCCACCACAAGGCCCCTTTGGCCTTTTCCTTGGCAAACTCCTCGGGGGTTAGGCCTTTGGCCTCCACCCGGCCCGGGTTCAGGCTCTGGAGGAGGAGGAGGCGCTCCAAGGGGTCCTTGGGCAGGTGGGGGGAGACCACCAGGAGGTCTATATCGCTTTCCGGGCCAAAGCTTCCCCGGGCCACCGAGCCATAGAGGTAAACCTGGGCCTCTCCCAGGGTTTCCCGCACCCTCTTGGCGTAGGCCCGGGCCTCCTCCAAAAGGGCTTCCCAAGCAGCCATGCGCCGCCTAAGGGCTTTTGAGTTCATTCCAAACCTCCTCCGCCCATTTCAGGATCCTCTCGGCCGCCCTTAGGGCCTCTTCAGCCCGGGCCCGGGTGTAGTACTCGTAAGGGCTTCCCTCAGGATAGGCGTCGGGATAGCGGGCGGGAATGTAATGGGCGTCTAGGGTGCGCCCTGCCTCTTCCAAGGCTTCGGGAACCTCGTGCCCCGCTTCCTTCAGCGCCTGGATGAGGCGGATCAGGGCGTGTCCAAAGGCGGGCTGCCCCAGCCCCCGCAGGAGGCCTTTAAGGGCGTATTCCCCTGCCTGATGGGCCTTGAAACTGGCCCAGTCGTAATCCCCTTCCCTCAGGTCCTTTCTGGAGGAGGCCAGGGTGTGCTGGGCCTGGGCCCGCCATCTTGCCCACTCCTCCCAGTCCAGGGGCGCCATCCTCCTTATTCTAAAGGGCATGAGGCTTTACCAGGAGGATAGCTACGCCACCCGCTTCCGGGCACGGGTGGTACGGGCTTGGAGCGACGCAAAGGGCCACTATGCCGTGCTTTCCCAGACCCTTTTTTACCCCGAGTCCGGGGGGCAGCCTGCGGATACGGGGGTCTTGAGGGGGGATTTTGGCGAGGTGCGGGTGGAGCACGTTTTTGAGGAGGCCAAGGCCTTTGGGGAGGTGGTGCACCGCCTTAAGGCCCCCGTCCCCGAGGGGGTGGAGGTGGAGGGAGAGGTTGACTGGAACCGGCGCTTTCGCCACATGCAGCGCCACACCGCCCAGCACATCCTCTCCCAGGCCCTTTTGCGGGCCGGCGGGTACCACACGGTGGCCGTGAGCCTGGATAGCCCCATCTCCACGGTGGACCTCGAGGAGGAAGCCCAAGACGCCAAGGTCAAGGAGGCCGAGGCCCTGGCCAACTTCGCCGTGTACGCCGACTTTCCCATCGAGGCCTTCTGGGTTTCGGAGGAGGAGCTCGCCCGCTACCCCTTAAGGCGCCCTCCCAAGGTGCAGGGCAGGGTGCGCCTGGTTAGGATCGGGGATTTTGACCTGGCGGCCTGCGGGGGCACCCACCTTAGGACCAGCGCCCAGGCGGGGCCCATCAAGGTCCTGAAGTGGGAGCGGTACAAGGGGGGAAGCCGGGTCTACTTCATGGCCGGCTGGGAGGCCTTGGAGGACTACCACGCCAAGCACGCCCTCCTTTCCCGCCTGGCCCTTTCCTTCTCCACCAGCCCTTTGGAGCTGGAAAAGCCCGTGCGCAAGCTTCAGGAGGAGCTTTATTCCCTGAAGGGGGAGAACCTGGAGCTTAAAGAGGCCTTGGTGGAGGCCCTCCTGCCCCGGGCCCTGGCGGAGGGGGTGCTCCTGGTGCCGGCCCCTGTCTTGGGAGACCTGGCCAAGAGGCTCCTCTCCTGGAGCGACAAGACCTTTTTGCTCCTCTCCTCCGAAGGGCGCTTTGCCACCCTTGGCCCAGGTCGGCAGGCGGTTTTGCAAAGGCTTCAAGCCTTGGGAGCCAAGGGCGGGGGGAAGGAGGTGGTGCAGGGGAGCCTGCCCAAGGAAAGGGTGGCCGAGGCCCTGGACCCGGGCCTCGTAAGCTAAGGGCATGGGGCTTTTTGAGGGGAAGGGGGTTTTGGTAACGGGAGCTGCCCGGGGCATAGGCCGGGCCATCGCCCGGGCCTTTGCCCGGGAGGGGGCCCTTTTGGCCTTGTGTGATCTCCGCCCTGAGGGGCGGGAGGTGGCGGAGGAGGTGGGGGGCTTTTTCGTGCAGGCGGATCTGGCCGAGGAGAGGGACCGGGTGCGTTTCCTGGAGGAGGCGGCCCGGGCCTTGGGGCGGGTGGACGTGTTGGTGAATAACGCCGCCACCAGCGCCCCAGGATCGGCCCTTACCGTGAAGCTTCCTGAGTGGCGAAAGACTTTGGAGGTCAACCTCACCGCCCCCATGCACCTTTCCGCCCTGGCGGCCAGGGAGATGGCCAAGGTGGGTGGGGGGGCCATCGTGAACGTGGCCAGCGTCCAGGGGCTCTTTGCCGAGCAGGAGAACGCCGCTTACAACGCTTCCAAGGGGGGGCTGGTCAACCTTACCCGGTCCTTGGCCTTGGACCTGGCCCCTCTGGGCATCCGGGTGAACGCCGTGGCCCCGGGGGCCATCGCCACGGAAGCGGTGCTGGAGGCCATCGCCCTTTCCCAGGACCCCGAGAAGACCCAAAGGGACTGGGAGGACCTGCATGCCCTAAGGAGGTTGGGCCAGCCGGAGGAGGTGGCGGAGGCGGTGCTCTTCCTGGCCTCGGAGAAGGCCAGCTTCATCACCGGGGCCATCTTGGTGGTGGATGGGGGCATGACGGCCAGTTTCATGATGGCGGGAAGACCAGTGTGATACCACCCCACCCTGGCTTGCGCCAGGGTGGGGGCCCCGGACATCCCACCCCGTCTTGGCTTGCGCCAGGACGGGGGCCCCGGATGGGCCTTTCTGTGGGGCTCATCTTGGGGGTGGGGTCTCGGTTTTACGTGGCGTGGTCCTTGTAGGGTTCTCCCCGCAGGTCGGAGATGAGGTGCACGGCCACATAAGCCCCGTCCCCTGCGCTCACGATGGCATGCCCCGGCACCTTGCCCCGGGTCACCCCAGCGGCATAGACCCGGGGGTAGCTGGTGCGCCCCATCTCGTCGGTGTCAATGTGGACGCCCTTTCGGGTTAGGCCCAGAAGGGAGGGCAGGGTGGGGTCCTTGTGGGTGCAAAGAAGAAGCCGTTCCGCTTCCACCATGCCCTCCTCGGTTTCCACCTCAAAGACCCCTCCCAGGTCCCGCACCCCCTTGACCACCCCTTTGCGGATCTCGGCCCCATAGCGGCGGGCGTGCTCCTTTAGCCTTTCCAACAGCTCTTCCCCAGAGGGCTCATCCAAAAGGCCCGGGTAGTTGGGCACCCGGCTCACCTGCTTGATCTTGGAGTGCCCGCCGTCCAACACCAAGACCTTAAGCCCGGCCCGGGCCAGGAAAAGGGCCGCAGAAAGACCAGAAGGGCCACCACCCACCACGAGAACATCCCACATACCACCTAGAGTATAGGGGTTTGGGGGTTCCCTTGGGGGAGTATAATCGGGCACGCATGCTTCTGGACGACCGCTACCCGGTGCTGGAGACCCTCGAGGAAAGGGAGGGGACCATCCTTTATCGGGTGGAGGGCGGGGTGGTTTTCTTCTTCCAGGTGCGCACCCCCGAGGACAAGGAGCGCTTTTACCGGTACCGGGCGGCCATCAAACGCTTAGAGGAGCTTGGGCTTGTGGAGGCGGTGGTTTCCGCCAAGCCTGGGCGCTACTACGCCTTTTTCCCCGAGCGTCCCTTGGCCCGGAAAGCGCCGCCTAGGGCTGCTCTGGAGGCCCTGGCTCCCTTGGGATTCGGCCCGGAGCACCTGGCCATGGCCGAGGAAGGAGTGGCCTACCTCTCCCCCTGGCCCCTGGGGCCTGCCCGGCGGGCCTTGGCCCAGGCTCCCTCCCGCCTTCGGCCTGGCTTTCTTCTGGGGGTGGCCCCGGGCCTTCTCCTCTTCCTCCTGGGGCTATGGCTTTTTTCCCAAGGGGTTTACCGCTACTTCAACCCCCCGGAGTACGCCGTGCCGGACCTGGTGGGCAAAACCGCCCGGGAGGCCTTTCTCCTCCTGAAGGATACGGGGCTTAGGCTGGAGGTGGTGGAAGGGAACGACCCCGCCAAGCCCAAGGAGGTGGTGCTGGCCCAAGACCCTCCACCGGGGACCCGCCTTAGGGCTGGGCGCACCGTGCGCCTCACCCTTAACCAGGCCCGGCTGAATCCCTTGCCCGAGCTGAAGGGGCTTCGCCAGGAGGAGGCCGAGGCCCGGCTTTCCCAGCTGGGGTACCGCCTGGCCGGGGTGGCCCAGGTGGAAAGCCCTGAGCCCTTGGGCACGGTCCTGGCCAGCGATCCCCCCCCCGGCACCCCCTTGCCCCCTGGGGCCACGGTGCGCCTTCTGGTCTCCCGAGGGGCTTCCCTGGGTCCCACGGTGCCCCTGCCCCAGCTCACGGGTTTGGGCCAAAAGGAGGCGCTGTTCCTCCTGAACGCCATGGGCCTGCAGGTCCAGGTGGAGGAGGTGCCCTCCGGCGCTCCTCCCGGTACGGTTTTGGCCCAGGAGCCGGCCCCCGGAACCCCCATGCCCCCGGGAAGTGGGGTGCGCCTAAGGGTGGCGGTGAGGGGAGAGGTGCGGGTGGGGGCGTTGAACCCTCCCCGGCCTCCGAGCCCCGAGGCCCGCACCGTGACCCTGGCCCTGGACCTTCCCCAGGAGGCGGAGGGCCGCCAGGTGCGCCTGGTGCTCTTGGACGATCGGGGGGAGCACCTGGTCTACGAGGGGGAGGGCCGGGAGGGCCTAAGGGTTTCAGGTACCTATGAGGTGGTGGGGGAGGGCCGTTTCCGCCTTTACCTGGATGGGGAGCTCTTCCAGGAGTGGGCTCCTTGACCCTCGGCTAAGGGGCGAGTATGCGGGGAGGCTGGGCTGAGGACCGGGCGCTCGCCTACCTTCTTGAGCGGGGCTACCGGCTTCTGGGCCGCAACCGCCGCACCCCCTTTGGCGAGGTGGACCTCTTTATGGAGAAGGAGGGGGTGTACGTGGTGGTGGAGGTGAAGCAACGTAGCTCGGGGGCGTTTGGAGCCCCTTTGGAGGCCATCACCCCGAGGAAGGTGGAGCGCCTGCTGAAAAGCGCCCGCTATCTCCTGGGCCGGGACGATCTTGCCGTGAGGCTCGAGGCCATCCTGGTCCACGGCACCCCAAGGTCCCACCGGATAGAGCACCTGGTGCTGGAAGTGTAGGCGGCCCTCCTCAGGGCTTTTCCCCTTTGGGTAAGCTTGGGGGTGTTTAGGAACCTCGAGGCCTACCTCCTGGCCCTGGAAAGGAGGGGGGAGCTTAAGCGCATCAGGGTACCCGTTTCCAGCGAGCTGGAGATCACCGAGATCGCTGACCGCATGGTGAAGATGGGAGGGCCAGCCCTTCTTTTTGAAAGGGTGGTGGGTAAGGACTTCCCCGTGGCCATCGGCCTCTTTGGCACCCGGGAACGCACCGCCTTGGCCTTGGGGGTGGAGGACCTGGACCAGCTTGCGGCCAAGGTGGAAGCCTTGCTGGCCCTTAAGCCCGGCAAAGGGGGGCTTTCCGCCCTTTTGGGGCTTCTTCCCAAACTTCCTCTCCTCAAGGGGTTCTTCCCCAGGTGGGTCAGGAAGGCCCCCGTCCAGGAGGTGGTTCTAAAGGGGGAAGCGGTGGATCTCTCCCGCTTGCCCATCCTTAAGTGCTGGCCCTTGGACGGAGGGCCTTTCCTCACCCTGCCCCTGGTGATCACCAAGGACCCAGAGACCGGGGAGCTCAACGTGGGCATGTACCGGATGCAGGTCTTGGACAGAAGGAGCACCGCCATGCACTGGCAACTCCATAAGGTGGGCCGCCGCCACCTGGAGAAGGCCAGGAAACTGGGGAAGAGGCTGGAGGTGGCCGTGGCCCTCGGGGGGGACCCCATCCTCGCCTACGCCGCCACCGCCCCCTTGCCTCCCCTGCCCGGGGTGAGCGAGTTCCACCTGGCGGGCTTTCTGCGGGGAGCCCCAGTGGAGCTGGCCCGGGGCATCACCGTGGACCTGCCGGTGCCTGCCGAGGCGGAGTTTGTCCTGGAGGGCTACATTGACCCGGAAGAACCCCTGGTGGAGGAAGGCCCCTTTGGCGACCACACCGGCTTCTACACCCCTGTAGACCTTTACCCCCGCTTCCATGTGACCGCCATCACCCACCGCAGGAGGGCCATTTACCCTGCCACCATCGTGGGGGTGCCTCCTATGGAGGATGCCTACCTCATAGAGGCTTCCGAGCGGCTTTTCCTGCCCCCCTTGCGCCTGGTCCTCCCCGAGGTGGTGGACTACCACATGCCCCCCGAGGGGGTGGCCCACAACTGGGTGAACGTGGCCCTGCGCAAGGAGTACCCAGGCCAGGCCTACAAGGTGGCCTATGGGATGCTGGGCCTAGGCCAGATGATGTTCGCCAAGGTGATCGTGGCCGTGGACGGGGACGTGCCGGTGAAGCCGGGCTTTAGGACCCTTCAGGAGGCCCTTAAGCATGCCCTACCTGGTCGGGATACCCTTCTTCTAAGGGGGCCCATGGACGTCCTAGACCATAGCTCTCGCGGCTTGGCCTTCGGGGGTAAGCTGATTTTGGACGGTACCCGCAAGCTTCCCGAGGAGGGGGGAGAGGTGCCCTTCGTACCCCGGGCGCATGTGGAACTACCCCCTCTGGAGGTGGAGGACCAACGCCAGTGGCCGGGGATTTGGGGCGTGGCCTTGCGCAAGGAACGCCCAGGGCAGGCCTTCTCCTTGGCGGAAAGGCTCCTCAGCACCCCGCAAAGCGCTGGCATCCGCCTTCTTCTCCTGGCGGACCACGGCACCCTCTTGATCCCTGAGGAGCTCCTTTGGGCTGTGTTCAACAACATAGACCCGGAGCGGGATGCCCGGGTCATGCAGGGGGTGGAGGGCCCGGTCTTGGTGCTGGACGGCACCCGCAAGCTTCCCGAGGAGGGCTTTACCCGCACCTGGCCCGAGCGCATCCGCATGGATGCCCGGATCAAAGCCCTGGTGGACTCCCGTTGGGAGGAGTACGGCCTTTAGGCCGTTCGCAAGCTCCGGTTGCGGATAAGGCCGCTTTTCATGGCCCGCACCACCTCCCGGTGGAGCCTTCCCTTTCTCGCTTCCTCCTCCAGCACCCCTAAGGCTTCCTCGGGGCGCAAGGGCTTGCGGTAGGTGCGCACGCTGGTGAGGGCATCGTAGATGTCGGCGGCGGTGAGGGCCTGGACCAGGAGGGGGATATCGGTAAGGCCATCGGGGTAGCCCGAGCCATCCAGCTTCTCGTGGTGCCAGCGCACGTAGGGCCGCAGGCGGGCATAGGCCCTTAGGGGCTGGATGATCTCATCGCCCTTCACCGGGTGCTGGCGGATGAAGCGCCACTCGTTTTCCGTGAGCGGGTAGTCGCCCCGCAGGATATGGTCGGGGATGGCGATCTTGCCCACGTCGTGAAGCAAAGCCCCCATGCGCAACTCCTCCAGCTCCCCGTTCCTGGCCCCTAGCTCTTCCGCGGTCCAAAGGGCGTACTGGGCCACCCTTTCCCCGTGGCCGGCGGTGTACGCGTCCTTGGCCTCCACCGCCCGCACCAGGGCGAGAAGCGTTCTTTCCAGGTCCTCCAGCTTTTCCTGAAGCCGGCGCCTTTCCAGGTGCCCCCGGACCCTGAGCCGGAGTTCCGTGAGGTCCACGGGGCGGTTCAGGAAGTCGTCGGCCCCGGCTTCTATCCCCCTTAGGCGCACCTCCTTGTCCCCGTCGGCGGTGAGGAGGATCACGGGGAGAAGGGGATCAAGGGCCTTGACCCTGCGGGTGAGTTCCAGGCCATCCATGACCGGCATGTGCAAGTCGGTGAGCACCACCTGGGGGAGGCCATCCTTAAGAAGATCCAGGGCCTCTTGGCCATTCCGGGCTTCCTGCACCTCTACCCCTAGGGGTTCCAGGGCCCGCATGAGGAGAAGACGCTGGATGGGCTCGTCATCCACCAACAACACCCGTTTGGGGGAAAACGCTGCGCTGGGTTTCATAGCCCCACTCCCTTAAGGATCAAGGTCAAGAGGCCACTCCGGCCACTTTCCATCTGCCCTGTGCGTTCCACCAGGCCCTTCCTTTCCAGGCGGAAGAGGTAAAACCGCACCAGGTCTAGGGGCATTTCCAGGGCCTCGGCTAAGGTTTCTGGGGAAGCTCCCCCCTCCAGGTGGGGCAGGGCCCTTTGCAAAAAGCTTTCCTGGGAAAGATGCTTTCCTGCTATAAGGGTGGCCTTGAAAAGGGCCCGGGGATGGGGGAGGTAGGGGCGGTAGCGTTCCAGCTCGTCCTGGAGGGTGATGGTGCGGAGAAGGGCCTTCTCCAGAGGCCAGTTCAGGCGGCTCCGATGCTTGGGTTTTGCCCCGGGGATGAACTCAAAGCTCCCTTGCCGGGCCTGGATCAGGGCTTGCAAGACGGCCTTGGCCATCAGGGGGTCCAGGGGCTTGCCGTTTTGGTCAATGGAGCGGATGAACCCGGGCTTAAGGTAGATGATGGTGGGGGGAATATCCTTTAGGTTCCAAATCTCCAGGGCCCCTTCCTTTTGGGCGAGGAGCTGGAGGAGCTCCTCCAGGGGTAAGGAATCTAAACTTCCAAATAGGGCCATAACCCAACCTCCCTTGTTCACCTTAGGCCTACCCTGTGAAAAGGATTCCTTCGTTTGCTACCCTAAAGCTCCACCCCAGCCATTTGCAGCAGGACATGGCTGCGGATGAGGTTGTGGGCCAACAGG
>NZ_QGMX01000034.1 GCF_003336745.1 Thermus caldifontis
CAACGGGTCGGTTCCCCTCTTTTTATTCCATCTGGCGTCTCACATGTGTCTGTCCAGGTTCAAACCCCTGGTGTGGCCTACCCGGAAAGGAGCCTTGGCTTTACTTCCAGGGGAGGCAGCTGCAGGCAGGTTCGGGAGCAGGGCCAAACCCCCTCCCCGGTCTATATACCCTTGACTTTCATAGGCTCAATGGTATACTATGCCGCCAATCCCCCTTCCGGGGGAAGGGAGGCAGAATGGAAGGAACGCAAGGTGGGAGGGAAGCCGGGTTAAGCCCGGAGGTGGAAGCCGAGATCCGCTACCTGGAGGCCATGATCGCCCGCCTCGAGGCGGGAGAGGAAGACCCCGAGGACTTCCGAGTCTTTCGCTTGAAAAACGGCATCTACGGCATCCGGGGCAGGCCGGAGCATCACATGGTTCGCATCAAGCTTCCCGTGGGCCGGATCAGCCCGGAAGCCTTAAGGGTCTTGGCGGAGGTGGCCGAGCGCTATGCGGAAAACCGTCTGGCCCACGTGACCACCCGGCAGGCGGTGCAGCTCCACCACGTGCACCGCAAGCACCTACCGGAGCTTTTGCGGCGGGTGAACCGGGCGGGCCTCACCACCCGGGAGGCCTGCGGCCATTCCATCCGCGCCATCACCTGCTGCCCCTACGCCGGCGTTTCTCCGGAGGAAGCCTTTGACGTGACCCCTTACGCCCAGGCCACCTACCGCTACTTCCTCCGCCACCCCGTGGGGCAGAACCTACCCCGGAAGTTCAAGATCGCCTTTGAGGGATGCGCCACCGACCACGCCCGCACCCCTATCCACGACATCGGGGCGGTGGCCGCCCTGGAGGGAGGCAAAAGGGGCTTCCGCATCTATGTGGGCGGTGGCCTGGGAGCTGCACCCATGAGCGCCGAACTTCTGGAACCCTTCACCCCGGAAGAGGACCTCCTGCCCACCCTCCTGGCCATCCTTCGCCTTTTTGACCGCCACGGCAACCGCAAGGTGCTGACCCAGGCCCGGCTTAAGTTCCTGCTGAAAAAGTGGGGGATCGCCGCCTTCCGGGAAGCGGTGCGGGAGGAACGGCGCATCGTAAAGCTTACCGCCAGGGGTGCAGACCTACAGGCCTGGCAACCTCCCCAAGACCCCCCTCCCCCACGGCTTCCCTCCCCTCCGAAGAAACCCTTTTCCTTCGCTCCGGGGTTTGACGAGTGGCGCCGCAACAACCTCTTCCGCCAGAAGCAGGCAGGTTTCTACACGGTAATCGTCCGCCTACCCCTTGGGGATATCACGCCCGAGGGCCTCAGGGCCCTGGCGGAGATCGCCGAAACCTATGCCGGGGAGGTAAGAAGCGCCATCAGCCAGAATTTCCTCCTCCGCTTCGTGCCGGAAGAGGCTTTGGGAGGGCTTTATGAGGCCCTTCTGGAATCGGGCCTCGCCCATCCCCAGGCCCACACCATCCTGGACATCACCCGTTGCCCGGGGGCGGATACTTGCAACCTGGCCATCACCCACTCCCGGGGCTTGGCCCAGGCCCTGGAATCCCATCTCCTGGACCTTCCCTTAATCCAGGACCCGGGGGTGCGGCCCATCAGCCTTAAGATCTCCGGCTGCCCCAACTCCTGCGGCCAGCACCCTATCGCCGACATCGGCTTCTACGGCTCCAGCCGCAAGGTGGGGGAAAGGGAGGTACCCCATTACACCCTCCTCCTGGGCGGGCGCACCCGGGAAGGCGAGGCCCGTTTCGGCCAGGTAGTGGCCCGCATCCCCGCCCGGCGCGCACCCGAGGCGGTGGAACGGATCCTGAGGCGCTACCAGGAGGAGCGGCAGCAGAACGAGAGCTTCCAGGCCTTTTTGGACCGGAAAGGGGCTGCTTCCTTCAAGCCCCTCCTGGAGGACCTCCAGAGTATTCCCCCTTACGAGGAAGCCCCGGAGTTCTACCAGGATCTAGGAGCAGATGGGCAGGATTTCCGAGTCCAGCTAGGCCGCGGGGAATGCGCGGTCTGAGAACCTTGGAAGGGAGGATGCGGATCGCTTACGCCGGTCTGCGTAGGAAGGAGGAGTTCCGGATTTTGGCGGAGAAACTGGGGCTTACCCCCCTACTTTTTCCCGTACAGGCCACTGAGAAGGTACCGGTGCCCGAATACCGGGATCACCTCCGGCGCCTGGCGGAAGGGGTAGACCTGCTGGTGGCCACCACCGGGGTGGGAGTGAAGGACCTGCTGGAGGGCGGTCGGGCCTTAGGGCTCACCCTGCAGGAGCCCCTGAAAAGGGCCCACCGCCTGGCTCGAGGAACCAAGGCCGCCCGGGCCCTGAGGGAACTTGGCCTCCCTCCCCATGGGGTAGGGGACGGGACCAGCGCAAGCCTCCTTCCCCTGCTTCCCCAGGGGCCGGGGATAGCCGCCCTTCAGCTCTACGGCAAGCCCCTACCCCTGCTGGAAAAGGCCCTGGAGGAGAGGGGCTACCTGGTACTTCCCCTCATGCCCTACCGCCATCTCCCGGACCCCGAGGGCATCCGCCGCTTGGAAAACGCCATCCTCGCGGGCGAGGTGGATGCGGTGGCCTTCGTGGCCGCCATCCAGGTGGAGTTCCTCTTTGAGGGCGCGTCGGATCCCGAGGCCCTGAGGCTGGCCTTGAACGGAAGGGTAAGGGCCTTGGCCGTAGGCCGGGTTACCGCAGATGCCCTCATGGAATGGGGGGTAAGGCCCTTCTACATGGATGAGAAGGAACGTTTGGGGAGCATGCTTCAAGGGTTTTTGCGCTTCTTGCAGGAGGTGGTATGACCTACTTTCCCCTCATGCTGGACCTGCGGGATAGGCCCGTCCTCTTCATCGCCGGCGGGCCGGAAACAGAGGTCAAGCTCAAGGCTCTCCTCGAGGCCCACGCCCGGATCACCGTCCTGGCCGAGGAGGACCATTGGAACCTGGCGGACCTGGCCAAGGAGGGGAGGATCCATTGGCTTCCCCGAGGCTACCGGGAAGGGGACCTCGAGGGTTTCTTCCTAGTGGTGAGCCACCCCCGTGACAAGGCCATCCACCCCCAGGTCAAGGCGGAGGCGGAAAGGCGCAGGGTTTTCCTGGTGGCCGTGGATGACCCGAAAAACACCACCGCCATCCTTCCCGCCGTGGTGCGCAGGGGGGACTTGGTGGTAGCCCTTTCCACCTCCGGCGCAGCTCCTGCCCTGGCGGTGCGCCTAAAGGAGCGCCTCCTCTGGCTTTTGGGCCCGGAGTATGGCGAGCTCGTGGCCTACCTACGCACTTTAAGGCCCAAGATAGCGGCCCTCCCCGATTTCGGAGAGCGGCGACAGCTCTGGTATCGCATCGTGGACCTGGCCCTAAAAGAGTTGGACCTGGCCCCAGACCCAGAAAAGGGGCTTCACAAGGCCAAGGCCAAGGTGGAGGAGGCCCTTAAGGAGGCTTGGGTATGGACAAGGTAGAGACCGCAAAGAGCATCATCCAGAAGGCACTGGCCACCCAGGGCAATCCCTGCTTCACCTGTAGCTTCCAGGCCGAGGACGTGGCCCTGCTCCACCTCCTTTTACAGGAGAAGCCCGATATTCCCGTCCTGTTTCTGGACACCGGCTACCACTTCCCGGAGGTCTACGCCTACCGGGATGCGCTGAGGGAGCAGATGGGCTTCCGTCTCGTCAACCTCACCCCGAGCCTCTCCCGAGAAGAGCAGGAAAGGTTTTACGGGAGGCTCTACGAAACCGACCCCAACCGCTGCTGCCAGATGCGCAAGGTGGAGCCCCTCTTTCAGGCCCTCGAGGGCTACGATACCTGGTTCACGGGACTCAGGCGGGAGCAGTCCCCCACCCGGGCCAACCTAAATCCCGTGGAGGAAGCGATTCTACATAGCGGCCACCGCCTGAAAAAGGTAAGCCCCCTTTACGACTGGACCCTTAAAGAGGTCTTCGCCTACCTGGCCGTGGCCGGTCTTCCCTACCTTCCCCTTTACGACCAGGGTTACCTCTCCATCGGCTGCGCTCCCTGCACGGCCAAGCCCCTGGACCCTCAGGACCCTCGCTCTGGCCGCTGGGCAGGGAAGGGCAAGCTGGAGTGCGGCATCCACCTGCACGGCAAGGAGGAATAGATGGCCTTTCTTCTGGGTTTTCTCATTGCCTTCGCCATCGGGATTACTGGGGTAGGGGCTGGCACCGTGACCGCCCCCCTCCTTATCCTTGCCGTGGGCGTACCCCCAGAGGTAGCAGTGGGCACCGCCTTGTTGTTTGGTTTCCTGGTCAAGGTTCCGGCCGGGCTCGTTTATCTACTGCGAGGCCAGCTGGCAGGAAGGGCCTTAGGCCTACTTCTTGCGGGTGGCCTGCCCGGCGTCCTTTTGGGTAGCCTTCTCCTGGTCCACCTCAAGGGGGCAAAAGACCTGGTCCTCCTCCTGGTGGGGCTTACCGTGGTACTGTCCGCAGGGATAGGCCTTTACCGCACCCTCCAGGGATTTCTGCCAAGCAAGGAAAGGCCGCAACTTTTGCCTCCGGGAGGCTTCGGGATTGGCCTCGAGGTGGGCTTTTCCTCCGCGGGAGCTGGGGCCTTGGGTACCCTTCTCCTCCTCTACGCCACCCGGCTTTCCCCACAGCAGGTGGTGGGCACCGACATCCTCTTTGGCCTGGTGCTGGCCCTGATGGGCGGCGGAGTCCATCTGCTCTTCGGCCAGGTGGCCTCGGACCTCCTTCTGCCCCTAAGCTTGGGGGGAATGCTGGGCGCCGCCTTGGGCGCCCTCCTAGCCACCTGGGTCCCCAAGAAACCCTTTCGGGTAGCCCTCCTGCTCTGGCTCCTTTTTATCGGCACCCAGCTGGTCTACCGGGGGGTGGCCCATGGCTAAGGTCTACCTGGTGGGGGCAGGCCCAGGAGATCCGGAGCTCCTCACCCTGAAGGCCTACCGGCTTCTAAAGGAGGCCCCTGTGGTCCTCCATGACCGGCTGGTGGGCAAGGGAGTCCTCTCCCTGATCCGGGGGCACAGGGTGGACGTGGGAAAAACGGAGGGAGAAAGCGGCAAGCAAGAGGCGATCCACTACCTGCTGCTTCACTATGCCCAGGCCTACCCCTTCGTGGTGCGGCTTAAGGGGGGTGACCCCTTCGTCTTCGGAAGAGGGGGAGAGGAAGCCCTTTTCCTGGCCGCTCACGGGGTGGGGGTAGAGGTGGTACCGGGGGTAAGCAGTGTCTTGGCCACAGGGCTTCCCCTCACCCACCGGGGCGTGAGCTCAGGATTCGCCGTGGTTTCGGGCGTTCTGGATGGGGGCGGGTATCCGGACCTCAGCCCCTTTGCCCATGTGCCCACCCTGGTGGTCCTCATGGGGGTGAACAGGCGGGTGTGGATCGCCAGAGAACTGATCCGCTTGGGGAGGCGGCCGGATGAGCCCACCCTTTTCGTTATGGAGGCCACCACCCCAAGGGAGAAGAGGGTGCGGGCCTCCCTGGAAGAGGTAGCGGCGGGAAAGGTGGCGGTTTCTTCCCCAGCGGTTTGGGTGCTGGGGGAGGTGGTAAGGGTCTTCGGTGCCAGGGCAAAGGAGGTCTTGGTAGCTTCGGCGAGGGTGGAGGTCTAAAAATGCGGGAAACCCTGCCCCAGGTGGAAATCGGTGAGGACGAAAGGCTGGATTTGGAAAACCTAGCCACGGGGGCCTTCCATCCTGTGCGCGGCTTCATGACCCGGGAGGAAACCCTTTCCGTAGCTCAGGAGATGCGCCTCCCTTCGGGAGAGGTTTGGACGATCCCCATCCTCCTCCAGCTCCAAGAGAAACCCCGGGTGGGCAGAAGGGACCGGGTGGTCTTGGTGCATGGGAAAGAGCCGGTGGCCCTTCTCCAGGTAGATGACGCCTACGAGCTGGACCTGAAGGCCCTGGCCCGCCAGGTCTTCGGTACGGAAAGCGAAGCGCACCCTGGGGTAAGGAAGCTTCTGGAAAAGGGTCCCTATGCCCTGGGAGGACGGGTGGAGGTTCTGGCCTGGAGGCCTAGGTCGGCGGACCTGGAGAAAACACCTGCGGAGGTCCAGGCCTTTTTCCGAGAACGGGGCTGGCGCAGGGTGGTGGCTTTCCAGACCCGAAACGCCCCCCACCGGGCCCACGAGTACCTGATCCGGCTGGGGCTGGAGCTGGCCGACGGCGTTCTGATCCACCCCATCCTGGGAGCCAAGAAGGAGGACGATTTCCCCACGGAGGTCATCCTGAAGGCCTACCAAGCCCTGAAGGAGGGCTTCCTTCCCCCCGAGCGAGTGGCCCTCTTCGGCCTGGCCACCCCCATGCGCTACGCCGGACCCAAGGAGGCGGTCTTCCACGCCCTGGTGCGCAAGAACTTCGGGGCCACCCACTTCCTAGTAGGCCGCGACCATGCGGGGGTGGGGAACTTTTACGACCCCTACGCCGCTCACCGCATCTTTGACCAGCTTCCCCCGCTTGGCATTGAAATCCTGAAGGTGGGGGCGGTTTTCCACTGCTCCTTTTGCGGGGGGATTGCCTCGGAAAAAACCTGTCCTGATCATCACCGAGAAGGGCGGATCTCCATCAGCATGACCAAGGTACGTTCCCTTCTCCGGGAAGGCAAAGCCCCACCTGCCGAGCTGGTGCGGCCGGAACTACTCCCCATCCTCAGGGAAGGGGTCTAGGGAACTGGGTGGCTTCGCCACCGACACCGAACCGCCTTCAAGAACCCGAAGGAGAAGGGGGAAGCCCTTTTGCCCAAGCAAGAAACCTCCGGGCCCCCTCCGGCCGGGCGGGCAGGTAGAGGTGAACAAAGCTCGCCAGGACACGGCCATCCGTGTAGCCCTCCACCTCCTGGCCTCCCACCCGCCGCCAGGCGGGGCATGGGGAGGGTTCCATCCGGGCGTAGTGGAACTCGTGCCCCTTGAACCGCTCCCCCTTTTTGGCCACGGGGTTATCCCTCAAGGCCTCCACCTCCCGGTAGCCCAGGATGGGGCTTTGGGCCATGTGGGCCTCCCCCGGAACCAGGCCCACCATGGGGAAGAACCCCTCCCCCACCCAAAGCCCTTGGGAGAGGTACATGTACCCTCCGCACTCCGCCACGATGGAGCCTGGGAAATGGCGGATGGCCTCCCGCATGGCCCGGTTTTGCGAAAGCCCCTCGGCAAAAAGCTCGGGGTAGCCCCCGCCCAGGAGAAGAGCCTGGACCTGGGGCAGGCGGGTGTCCTTTAGGGGGCTAAAGGGGATGAGCTCGGCCCCCAAGGCCTGCAAAAGCTCCAGGGCCTCGGGGTAGTAGAAGCGAAAGGCCTGGTCCCAAGCGTAGGCCACCGCCACCTGGGAGGGGCGCCTTTCCGGCAGGAAGGCTGGGGCCTCAGGAAGCGGTTCGGCATCCCTCGCCAGGCGGAGTAGAGCCTCGAGGTCCACTTGGGCCGCTTGGGCCAAGGCCCTAAGGGGGGGCGCCACCTCCCCCGCCAGCACCAGGCCCAGGTGGCGCTCGGGGATCTCCAAGGCGGGGTCCTAGGGAAGCCAGCCCAAAAGGGGCAGGCCCACGTGGGCCAGGGCCTCCCGTAGAAGCTCGGCGTGCCGGGCCGAACCCACCCGGTTGGCGAAAACCCCCACCACCCGCACCCCTGGATCAAACCGTCGAAAACCCTCGGCCAAGGGAGCAATGGACCCCGCCATGGCGGAGGCGTCCACCACCAGGACCACGGGGATTCGCAAAAGCCTGGCCACCTGGGCGGTGGAACCCTCCCTTCCCCGGGGGTCTTTCCCGTCAAAGAGGCCCATCACCCCTTCCACCAGGGCCAGGTCGGCCCTCTTAGCCCCGTGCTGGAAAAGGGAGAGGAGGCCCGCCTCGCCGAGAAAAAACCCATCCAGGTTGTAGACCCTTCGCCCGGAGGCCGCCTCGAGGTGGGTGGGATCCATGTAGTCGGGCCCCACCTTGAAGGCCTGGACCTTTAGGCCCTTCCCCCGCAAGGCTTGGATCAGGGCCAGGGCCACCGTGGTCTTCCCCGCCCCCGAGTGGGGGGCGGCCAGGACCAGGCGGGGGATACGCTCCATCCCTACCCTGGGGAAAGCCGGGCCAGCATCCGGGCCGCTTCCTGTTGGGCCCTATCCAGAAACCGCCCGACTTCCACCCCCTCGGCTTGGGCTAAGGCTTCTAAGTAGGCGTGGAGGTAGCTCTCCGAGATGAGGGCCATCACGGTAAAACCCAGCCGCCGCCAGGCATCGACTACCCCTTGGGCCTCCTCTGAGGGGAGCTTCTCCCGGGCCAGTCGGGAAACGGTCTCCACCACCCAGTTCCACATGGCGGCCATCATGGCGTTGGCAACCCCCCGACGCACGTGCACCAGGCCCACCAGGGTCTGCCAGGCAAAGTACTGGCCGTTGAAAGGACCTGCCACCGTGCGCAGGTACCAGTCCCTAAGGGTCTTTTCCCGGGCGGGCCTCTCCCCTTCGCGGAAGACGGCCCGGGTAGCGGGGTGGGCGAAGAGGGTGTCATAAAACCCCTTCACCAAAATATCCACCCAACTCTTCATGAGTTCCTGGTGACGAGCAAAGGTTTTGGCGTCCTCGAGGGGCCGGAAGCGGGCCTGTGGCGGAAGCTGGGACCAAAACTCCTGGGCCAGGGCGTAGAAGCGGGCCAAGCTCTTCTCCGTCATGCCCTCCATCTTACGCCCCCAGTCCCCGCCTGGCACTAGGCTCGCCCCCAAGGCCCAGCCCTGGAGCTTAATGGGGCCATGGAACTCCTCCTAATCCGCCACACCATGGCCGAGCCAGCGAAAGGGGAGGGGGAGGAAGCGGACGTCGTCCGCCCCCTTTCCCCTGAGGGAATCCGGCGCTTCCGCAAGGCGGTGAAGGGCCTGGAAGGCCTGGGTCTAACTCCGGACCACTTCCTCACCATCCCGAAGAGGCGGGCCTTGGAAACGGCAAAGAGGCTCACCCACCTCCTGAAGGGGGAAACCCGGGTACCCCCCACCTGGCGGCATCCCCTACCCCAGCCCTCTTGGAGGAGATCCCCAAGAAAGGGCGGGTGGCCCTGGTGGGGCATGAACCCCACCTTTCCGCCCTCCTTTCCTGGCTCCTCCTGGGGGACTTCGCCGGAGCGTCCGCCCAGGAGGCCTTGGGGGAATGTTTCCAGATGAAAAAGGGCGGGGTAGCCTGGCTGGAGGGGGAGCCTGTGCCAGGAGGGATGCGGCTAAAGGGGCTTTTCCCCCCTAAGGTATTCCGGGTATGAGGCAGGCAGGCTACTGGCTGGAACACCTTAAGAAGCACTTTCCCCTGGCCCTTGAGGGCCAGGACCTCGAGGGGGTACACCAGGTGCGGGTAGCGGCCAGAAGGCTTCGCGTCTACGTGGAACTACTGGGCTGGAGGGTACTCAGGGACGACCTTAGCCGGCTTTTCCGGGGTACCTCGCGGGTGCGGGACCTGGAGGTGGCCCTTTCCCACCCCCTTCCCCCGGGCTTCAGGGACCATCTGAAGGAAAGCCTAGTCCGGACGCGCAGGGCTTTGCCAGAGCTCCTCGCCTCTTCCTGGACGAGGCCCTTCTACGGGCCTTGGCCACCCTTCCCCTTTGCCGGAGGGGGTGTGGCAGACCCTAAGGCGCCTGGAAAGGCGGGCAGAGGCAAGGCTTTCCGCATTCCTCTTGACCTGCCTCCCTAGTCTAAGTGACGCCAAAGGCCTTCATGATGGGCACCCGAACCCAATGGCGCCCCATGACACCCCTCTGACCCAAAGGCCTTAGGTTAGGAGCATGAGGATTCTGGTAACCAACGACGACGGCATCTTCAGCCCTGGCATTTGGACCCTAGCCCAGGCGGCCAGCCAGTTCGGCGAGGTGCTTGTGGTGGCCCCCGACGTGGAGCAAAGCGGGGTGGGCCACGCCATCAGTATCGCCCACCCCGTGCGGGCCTACCCCCATCCCTCCCCCTTACCCACCCCCCACTTCCCCGCCTACCGGGTGCGGGGCACCCCGGCGGACTGCGTGGCCCTGGGCCTCCACCTTTTTGGCCCCGTGGACCTGGTTCTTTCCGGGGTGAACCTAGGAAGCAACCTGGGAAACGAGATCTGGCACTCGGGCACCGTGGCCGCAGCCAAGCAGGGTAGGCTTTTTGGCCTCTCCGCTGCCGCCTTCAGCACCCCAACAAACGGGGAGGGGCTGGAGTTTGAAGCCCTCAGGCCTTGGATTGAGCGGGTGATCCAAAACCTTCTTCGCCTGGAGAGGCCCTTCCTGGTGAACGTGAACCTCCCCCATAGGCCCAGGGGGTTCCTGTGGACCCGGCAGTCGGTACGCTCCTATGAGGGGGTGGTGGTGGAAGGGAAGGACCCCATGGGCCGCCCCCTCTACTGGTTCGCCGCCCGGCCCTTGATGGAGGCGGAGGAGGGGACGGACCGCTGGGCGGTGGAACAGGGCTTCGTCGCCGCCACCCCCCTCAGGCTGGATCTCACGGACGAGGCCAAGCTCCAGCCGGACCTGGCCCATGATTAGCGTCCTCATCCCCACCAAGAACCGCCCCCGACTCCTCCGGGAGGCCCTTGCCTCCCTCAGCCGGCAGACCTTTCCCCATTTTGAGGCCCTGGTGGTGGACGACGGGGACGGGGAAGGGCTGGAGGTGGTAGCCTCCCTGGCCGACCCCCGGTTCCGGTCCTTCCCCAGCCCCGGCCAAGGCCAGGTGGCGGCCCACCAACACGCCCTGGCCCAGGCCCGGGGGGAGGTGGTCCTCTTCCTGGACGACGACGACCTCCTGCTGGACCCCGCCTACCTCTACCGGGTGTGGCGCATCCTTTCCCGGGAGGAGGCCTTGGTCTATGGGGAAGGCGTTCTGGACCTGGGCTACGAGGAGCTTTCCTTCTCCCCGGGGGAACCGGGGGCGTGGATCCTTAGGGACAACCGCATCCTGGCCTCCGGCACCGCCCTCCCCTTGCGCTTCCTGCGGCAGCACCCCTTGGACCCGGAAATGGGCCACTACTGGGACTGGGACCTCTGGCTTCGGGCCTACCGGGCGGGGCTTCCCTTCCGCTATCTGAAGGGAATGGGTGTGCGCATCCGCCTCCACGGGGGCAACCAAAGTGGCCCATGGAACCGGGAGGAAAGGGCCTATTACCTGGAACGCCTACGGGCCAAACACGGCCTTCCGCCCCTGGAACTAAAGGACCACCTGGGCCTGGCCCTCGAGGGGGCCATGACCCGTCCCTGACAAGCCCCCCATAGTTTGGGTCTGAAGGGCGGGAAAGAGCCCTTCAAGGAGGTACAGGAGATGAAACGCCGGGATCTGTTGAAAGCCAGTGTGCTGGCAGGAACCGTGGCCCTCCTGCCCAAGGTGAAAGCCCAGGGCGCTTTCCAAAACACCCCTAGCCTGGGCCGGCGGTACCGGAACCTGATCGTTTTTGTGTACGACGGCTTCTCGTGGGAGGACTACGCCATCGCCCAGGCCTACGCCAGGAGGCGCCTGGGCAGGACCCTGGCCCTGGAGCGGCTCCTTGCCCGCTACCCGAGCGGCCTCATCAACACCTATAGCCTCACCAGCTACGTCACCGAGTCCAGCGCCGCGGGTAACGCCTTCTCCTGTGGGGTAAAGACGGTCAACGGGGGGCTGGCCGTCCATGCGGACGGCACCCTCTTGAAGCCCTTTTTCGCCGCCGCCAAGGAGATGGGGAAGGCAGTGGGCCTGGTGACCACCACCACGGTGACCCACGCTACCCCGGCCAGCTTCGTCATCTCCAACCCCGACCGCAACGCCGAGGAGAAGATCGCCGAGCAGTACCTGGCCTTTGGGGCCGAGGTGTACCTGGGGGGCGGGGATCGGTTCTTTAGCCCGGAGAAGCGCAAGGACAAAAAGGATATGTGCGCCGCCTTTGCCCAGGCGGGCTACGGGGTGGTGCGCACCCCTGAGGAGCTTTCCCGCACCAACGCCACCAGGCTCCTCGGGGTCTTCTCCGACAGCCACGTGCCCTATGAGGTGGACCGCCGCTTCCGGGGGATTAAGGTGCCAAGCCTCAAGGAAATGGTCCAAGCGGCCTTGCCCCGGCTGGCCTCCCACCGCAACGGGTTTGTCCTCCAGGTGGAGGCGGGGCGCATCGACCACGCCAACCACCTAAACGATCCCGCCGCCACCCTCTGGGATACCCTGGCCGCCGACGAGGCCTTGGAGCTCCTTACCGCCTTCGTGGACCGGAACCCCGATACCCTCCTCCTCCTGGTTTCCGACCACGCCACGGGGGTAGGGGCCCTCTACGGGGCCGGGCGCAGCTACCTGGAAAGCTCCGTGGGGCTGGACCTCCTCGAGGGACAGAAGGCCAGCTTCGAGCACATGCTCCGCCTTCTGGGAACCAACCCCGACGCCGGCCAGGTGAAGGAGGCCTACCGGTCCCTGAAGGGGGTGGCCCTGGAGGACGCCGAGGCCCAGATAGTGGTGGAGGCCATCGCCAAGAAGGCCTTCCGCCCCGACGGGGTGCGCTACGGCATCCAGCCCAGCAACACCCTCTCCTGGGCCATGGTGCAGAGGAACCCCAGCAAACCCGACCGACCCAACATCGGTTGGAGCTCCGGCCAGCACACGGCGAGCCCCGTGGTGTTGGCCCTTTACGGCCAGGGCCTCCGCTACCTGAACCTGGGCCTGATGGACAACACCCATGTCTTCCGCCTGATGGGGGAGGCCTTGGGAATCCGCTACCGGAACCCGGTGATGAGCGAGGAGGAGGCCCTGGAAATCCTTAAGGCCCGGCCTGTAGGCATGCGGCATCCTGAGGACATCTGGGCCTAAGGGCCTGGCAGAACCTCCTTCCTTTCGGCCGCCCCTAAGGGCGGCCTGGCTTCTTGCGAAGGGGCCCAGGCCGAAGCCCTCAGGGAAACCCGTGGAAGCGGCTAAGGGAGGTATCCCGGTGTGTCCGGTATGAACCTGGACAGACACATGTGAGACGCCAGATGGAATAAAAAGAGGGGAACCGACCCGTTGA
>NZ_QGMX01000035.1 GCF_003336745.1 Thermus caldifontis
CCGCCGCCAAAGCAGGCAGCGCAAAGAAAAACCTACCAGACCAAAAGGGGATTGTCAAGGGGGGTGGGGGGCTTTGGAGGTAAGCTAAGGCCGTGCGCGGCCTACTGGCACGGCTTCTCCTCAACACCCTGGCCCTTTGGGTGGTGAGCCTGGTATACCCGGGGGTTTCCTTCGCCCGGGAGGCGGGACTTTTGGACTACCTGGTGGCGGGGGCCGTGTGGGGACTGGCCAACGCCCTACTGCGACCCATGCTCCTTTTCCTAACCCTACCCTTAAACCTCTTGACCCTGGGGCTTTTCACCTTGGTGGTCAACGGGATGGTACTCTACCTGGTGGCCCAGGCCACCGCCCTCGAGGTGCACGGATTCACCGGGGCCCTGATTGGAGCCCTGATCCTATCCCTGGTGAGCCTTTTCCTTACCTGGCTGTTGCGCGATTAGCGGTTCTCCATCACGTAACGGGAAAGCTCCTCAATCAGGACCTCCTGCTCGGTGATAATGGCCTTGACCGCATCCCCGATGGAGACCACGCCCACCACCTTGCCTTCCTCCAGAACCGGAAGGTGCCGCATGCGGTGTTCGGTCATCAGGCGCATGGCCTCCTCCAGGGAGGTCTCGGGGGTCACGGTGACCACCTCACGGGTCATGACCTCCTCCACCCGGGTGTCCTTGGAAAACCGGCCCAGGAGGACCAGTTTCCGGGCATAGTCCCGCTCGGAGAAGACGCCAAGAAGCCTGTCCCCCTCCATGACCAAAAGGGCCCCGATGTCGTGCTCGGCCAGCTTCCTGAGGGCCTCCAACACCGTGGCCTGGGGGTGGACGCTATAAACCCCTACCCCCTTGCGCAACAGGACCTGACGAACGGTCATAGAACCCCCTTTCCTTTAGGGGTTCATTATACCAGACCGCAATGAAACTTATCGCACGGTGAGCACCGGCCCCACCGCGTGGCGCACCACGTGTTCGGCGGTGCTCCCCAGGACCAGGCGGCGCACCGGCGCTCCCAAGGCCAAGAGATCCAAGGGGGTTTGCAGGGACAAAAGATGCTCAGCGGGATCGCCCGAAAAGGCCAAGGATTCCACCCGGATCCCTTGATCCTGCAGGTACGACTGGGCCTCGAGGGCCCAAGCCCCCGCCTGCACAGGATCCTCGTGGACGCTCACCACCCGCACCGAAAGCCCCAGGGGCTTGGCCAGAAGGGCTAGGGTGTGCAAAGCCCGCACTGCGCTTTCCGAAGCGTTATAGCCCAGGATGGCCCCCTCTATCTCCACGTAGTCGGTGGGAGCTACCAAAACTGGAGTGGGCGAGGTCCTCAGAACCCTATCCACGGTGCTCCCTAACCCCACGAAGCTACCCCCGTGGGCCTCCCCGCTCCGGCCCATGACCAGAAGGTCTGCGGTGCGGGCGTGGCGCAGGATCACCTCGGGGGGCAACCCGGTTTCCATTGAGACCTCCACCTGAAGCCCCGCCTCCTCAGCGCTTTTACGGATGCGCTCCAATAACGCCTCGCCATAGGCGGAAAGAGCTTTTTCTAGCTCTTCCCGATGGGCCGGCACGGGAACGGTAAGGGCCCCGAAGTCCAGGAGCTCCAACGCCCGGATGAGGCGGGAGTCCCGCACATACAGGGCCACCAGCTTGGCGGAAAGCTTGTAACAAAGCCACTCCGCCAACACCTCCGCCCCCCGGGCCTGGGGCGAGCCATCCGTGGCCAGAAGAATCCTCATGGGACCATCTTAACGCCCCCCGCCCCGAGCCAAGCCCGGCTCCCTTACCCCTTGGGCCAAGGCCCAGGCGGGCAGGATCAAGACCCCTAGGGCCAGGAGAACCGGCATCACGCCAAACACCTCTATCAGGTGCCCGATGGGGGCGTAGAAAAGCCCGGCAAAACCCCAGGTAAAGCCCATGAGAAGCCCTGAAACCGTGGCCGTCTGGCCGGGTTCCAGCTCCTGGGCCAAGGCCACGGCCACCGGAATGCCCGCGTTCATCAAGGCCCCGGTCAGGGCCAAAAGCACCAGGTAGGAGGCACCTCCGGGGGGCAGGAGAAGAAGGCCCAGATACAGGGGAAGCCCAAAAGCCAGGGTCCCCACCAAAACCGCCTTCCGCCCAAGGCGGTCCGAGAGGGTACCCCCCAGGAAGGCGCCCAAGGTGGCGGAGAAACTGTACGTGGACAGGCTTAAGGCGATGTAGGCATCGGAGAGGGCCCTTTGGGTAAACCAGTAGGGCAAGGTGGTGGAAAAGCTCATAAACACCAGGCTCCGCAAGGTGGCCATCCCCCATAGCCGGGCCACATCCCCGCGAAAGACCCTCAGAAAGTCCCTAAAGCCTGCGGGCTTTCCTTGCCGTCGCACCGGGGGCAGGCGCAGGAGGAGCAGGGCCGGCAACAAGGCAAGCGGGGTTAACCACACTAGGCCCATAAGCCCCCAGGCGCCCACGGCAAAAAGGGCCACCACCGGCCCCAAGGAGAGGCCCAGGTAACCCGCCGAACCAAAAAAGGAAAGCCAAAACCCCCTCCGCTCCTTGGGGGCGAACTCCCCCACCAGGCTGGCCCCCGAGGCGTGAAAAAGGGCCGAACCCAAGCCAGCAAGCCCCAGGACCAAAAGGAGCGCCTCAAACCGGGGCCACAGGCCCAAAGAACCCATACCCAGGGCCACCAGCACCGGCCCCAAGGCCGCCAGAAGCCTCCGGTCCATGCGGTCAGCGATCAGGCCTGCCAAGGGCTGAAGAAGGCTCCCGGTGAGGGAGTACACGGACACCAAAAGCCCCACCGTGCCCAGGCCCACGCCGAAGTGGGCCATCAGCTTGGGCAAAAGGGGGGTGAGGAAGTTGGAGAAGAGGTCGTTGACCGTGTGGAGCCAGGCCAGGAGAAGCGGCAGCACCCTCCCATGCTAAACCCCTTTCTCATGGGGAGTGTGTTACAATCCCTTCGTGCTTGTGGGCTTTCCGGTTGGCGGGGGAAAAAAGAAAATGGCGCGCCCGAGAGGACTCGAACCTCTGACCTTCGGCTCCGGAGGCCGACGCTCTATCCAGCTGAGCTACGGGCGCACTCAGCGGGAAGTATCCTAGCACGCTAAGGAGGAGGCGGTCAAGTGTTCGGTATCAGCAAGAAAGCCATCACCATCCTTTTTGGGCTTCTGGCCTTGGCCTTCGCCGTGGGGGCCATCCTCCTTTTCACCCCCCAAGCGGGGCAGCAGGCGCGGGGCAAACCCGTGCTGTGGGTGAACGGGAAGGCGGTTTACGAGCTGGACCTGCTAAGGCTCCAGGGGAATGACCCCCTCTACGCCGCAAACCCCCAGGGGCTTCTTAAGACCCTGGTGGACACCCATTTCCTGGAGCAGGTCATCCTCACCGAGGCCCTCAAGCAGGACGCCGCCCGAATCCGGGTGGGTAGCGCCGAGGTGCGCAAGGAGGTGGACCGCATCCGGGAACAGTTTGGCCTGAAGGACAAAAAGGCCTACGAGCAGTTCCTGAACCAGGTGGGGTACACCGACGCCCAGCTTAGGAGCGAGGTAAAAGCCCAGCTCCAGATCCAAAAGCGGCTGGAGCAGGTTCGCTCTGCGGCCAAGCCCACCCCGGAGGAGGTGCGGTTCTACTTTGAGGTGCACCAGGAGGACTATAAGGGCGAGGCCCGGGTCAAGGCGCGCCAGATCGTGGTGGACGATGCCAAGCTGGCAGCGGAGCTTTTGGCTAAGGCTAAGGCCGGGGAAGACTTCGCCGCCTTGGCCAAGGGGCACTCCAAGGTGGGCGCCGAGCAAGGTGGGGCCCTGGGGGCGGCACCGGGGGAAAGCGAGCCCAAGCCCGTGACCAAGGTGGTCTTCCCCGAAAAGGTGGCGGAGGCGGTCTTCGCCAAGAAGGGCCCGGGCCTGGTGGGGCCCATAGAGGCTGGAGGCCGCTACTACCTGGTGCAGGTGGAGGCGTACCTCCCCCCCAAGGTGCCCACCTTTGAGGAGGTCAAGGACCAGGTGGAGAAGGACGCCCAAGCAGCCAAGGGGAACGGGGCCCTCGAGGCCTACCTGGAAAGCCTCCGACAAAAGGCCCAGGTCCGTTTTGCCGAGGATAACCCCTATAGCTACAAGAACCCCCCTGTGGCCAAGGTCAATGAGCAGGAGATCTTCTTGGCCCAAGTCCTCCAGCCTGTCTTCTCCAATCAGCAGACCGCTGCCCTCATCCAGCAGGGCCTGGGGGAGCTGGCGGTGCAGTTCTTCCTTCCCCAAACCTTGGAGAGCCTGATCGACCGCGAACTCCTGGTGGAGGCCGCCAAGAAGAGTGGCAAGCCCTATATTGGCTCCAAGGACCAGATCGCCCAGGCCTACCTTCTCTACGAGACCCGGGGGCTCGCTTCCACCGAGGAGGAGGCCCGTAGGTTCTATGCGGAAAACCCTGCCCTCTTCGCCATCCCGGCCAGCGCGGAGGTGACGGGGGTGGTCTTCAAGGCGGAGGCTAAGGCCAAAGCCTTCCGGGAAGCGGCTTTAAGGGGTGGCGACCTACAGGCCCTGGCCAAGGCCCAGGAGGGGAGCGTCACCGAGTACGGCACCGTGAACCCCAACCAGCTTCCCGCCGTCTTGGACCGCCTGGTCTTCAAGGTGAAGGAGACCTTCCCCAAGGGTCCTTTGGGGGAGATCAGCGAGGTGGTGAAGCTGGAGGACGGCACCTTTGCCGTACTGATCATCAAAGACCGCAAGCCGGAGGTTCTAAAACCCTTTGCGGAGGTGGTGGACCAGGCCAAGGAAGGGGTCATCAACCGGAAGCGGCAACAGCAGGCCCAGGCCCTTATCCAGGAACTGCGTAAGGCAGCCAAAATAGAAAACCGCTTGAGCCAGGTGCTGGCGGAACTGACCCCCAAAACCCAGGAGCCGGAGAAATCCCCCACGGAGAAGGCTCCCAAGGAAGCCCCTTCCAAGCCCTAAACCAGACGGGCGTATTGGGGAGGCCCTAGACATCTAGGGCCTCCCCGTTTTTTAAGATGGAAGGGTGGACCTCCTCAAGCTCCTCACCCTTTACTACGAAGAGCGCCCGGACCCCCAGAACCCCCTCCAGCGGGTGGCCTTCGGCACCAGCGGCCACCGGGGCACCAGCCTCAAGGGCACCTTTACCGAGGCGCATGTGCTGGCCATCGCCCAGGCCATCGTCGACCTCCGGGCCTCCTTTGGGGCCACGGGGCCTCTCTTCCTGGCCAAGGACACCCACGCCCTCTCCGAGCCCGCCTGGGCCACAGCCCTATCCGTCTTGGTGGCCAATGGGGTGGAGGTGCGCCTCGAGGAGGGCTACACCCCCACCCCCTTGGTTTCCTTGGCCATCCTGGAGCACAACGCCCAGCACCCCGCCAAGGCGGACGGCATCCTCCTCACCCCCAGCCACAACCCTCCCGAGGACGGGGGGCTCAAGTACAACCCCCCCACGGGTGGCCCCGCCGACACCCGCATCACCAAGGCCATAGAGGAGAGGGCCAACGCCCTTCTCGCCGAGGGCCTTAAGGGGGTGAAGCGCCTTCCCCTCCGGGAGGCTTTGCAAAGGGCCAAGCCCTTTGACTACGCGGGGCTTTACGTGGAAAAGGTGAAGGAGGCGGTGGACCTCAAGGCCATCCAAGCAGTGGGCCTCCGCCTCGGAATGGACCCCTTGGGGGGTGCAAGCCTAAGGGTGTGGGAGCGGCTTGCCGAGACCTACCGGATTGACCTCGAGGTGGTAAACCCCACCTTAGACCCCACCTTCCGCTTCATGCCCAAGGACCACGACGGCAAGATCCGCATGGACTGCTCCAGCCCCTACGCCATGGCGGGCCTCCTGGCCCTCAAAGACCGCTTTGACCTGGCCATCGGCAACGACCCTGACGCCGACCGACACGGAATCGTCACCAAGAGGGGCCTCATGAACCCCAACCACTACCTGGCGGCCGCCGTCTTCCACCTCTACACCACCCGCACCTGGCCTAAGGCCAAGGTGGGCAAGACGGCGGTGACCAGCGCCCTTTTGGACCGGGTGGCGAAGGCTTTGGGGCGGGAGGTCTACGAAACCCCCGTGGGCTTCAAGTACTTTGTGGAAGGCCTTTTGGAAGGCTGGCTCGGGTTCGGCGGGGAGGAAAGCGCCGGGGCCAGCTTCCTGCGCTTTGACGGTAGGCCCTTTTCCACCGATAAGGACGGGATTCTCCTGGGGCTCTTGGCGGCGGAGATCCTGGCCAAGCGGGGGAAGGCCCCCGATGAGCTCTACGAGGAGCTGGCCGAAGACCTGGGCCGGCCCTACTACACCCGTAAGGACCTCCCCATCTCCCCCGAGGCCAAGGCCAGGCTGGCCCGCCTCTCCCCCGAGGACGTGAAGGCGAAGGAGCTGGCGGGGGAACCCATCCTGGCCATTCTCACCCGGGCCCCAGGAAACGGGGAGCCCCTAGGCGGCCTCAAGGTGGTAACGGAGAACGCCTGGTTTGCCGCCCGCCCCAGCGGCACCGAGGATGTGGCCAAGGTGTATGCGGAAAGCTTCAAGGGAGAGGGGCACCTCAAAGAGGTCCTGGAAGCGGCCATGGCCCTGGTGCACAAGACCCTAGGCTAAGCCCTCATCCCTTGACGGCGCCGGCGGTTAGTCCGGCCACGATACGTTGCTGGAAGATCAGCACCAGCACCACCAGGGGCACGGTTACCACCACGCTGGCCGCCATGATAGAACCCCACGGGATTTCAAAGGGTGTGGCTCCCCCAAAGCTGGCGATGGCTGGGGGAACCGTTTTCACCTTATCCCCTACGGTGAAGGTTAGGGCGAAAAGGTACTCGTTCCAGGCGGCGATGAAGGCCAGAAGTCCCGTGGTCACCAAACCCGGACCCGTAAGGGGCAGCATGATGCGCACCAGGGTCTGCAAAGGGGTGGCCCCGTCCACGTAGGCCGCCTCCTCCAGCTCCCGGGGTAAACCTTTGAAGTAGCCTACCAGGACCCAGACGGTAAAAGGTGTAATTGGCCACTACATTTGAGACACCTTGGGGAACCGACCCCTCCCGTATCTTAGCCAG
>NZ_QGMX01000036.1 GCF_003336745.1 Thermus caldifontis
CGTTGCGCATGGCACCCCCCTTATCTCTCATGTCTGCTAGTGGTGTCAAGTAGCAAACGAAGGTATATGATATTCTAGCGGTCCTCGGGCTAGGGTTATCTGGTGGTATTTGGGGTTGGTGGAGACGGTGGCCATGCCTTTAGTTTAACAAAAACCACCATCCTACATCCTAAGCGCCCGCAAAGGAAAGCTCGGCCACCGCCACCATGGGGCTTCCAAAGGCGCTTCCCATCACCTCCCAGTCTAGCTCGTCCCCCACGGCCTCTATGGCCTTTAGAAGCTCCAGGAGGTTCCCGGCCACGGCGAAGTTTTCCACCGCATACCGCACCTCCCCCTCCTCCACCCATAGCCCCAGGGCCTGGAGGGAAAAGTCCAGGCTCACGGGGTTGGCCCCGGCGTGGAGGCCCATGAACTCGGTGATCCGCACGCCTTTTTCCAGGCGTAGGTTACCCACGGGTTCCAGGTAGAGGTTGGTGGGGGCCACGTCCATAACCCCCCGGTAGGTGCGGAAGGCGTGGCCGGTGTTCTCCTGGCCCAGGGCTTTGGCGGTTTCGCTGTTGTGGAGAAAGGTCTTGAAGACTCCCTTTTCCACCACCGCCGTGCGCCGGGCTGGGGTGCCCTCGGCGTCAAAGGGGCGGGAAACCAAACCCTTTTCCAAGGTGGGGTCGTCCACCAGGGTGACCCATTCCGAGGCGATTCTTTCCCCTAAGCGGTTTAGGAGGCGGCTTTTGCCTTCCAGGGCGCTCTTGGCGGAAAGGGAGCGGGAAAGCACGAGGAGGAGGCCCGCCATGGCCTTGGGTTCCAGGTAGGCGCGGTAGCGGCCCGTGGGGAGGGGTTTGGCGTTTAATAGCCTTGCGGTTTTCTCCCGGATTTCCAAGGCGGTGCGGCTTGGGTCCAGGGCGTGGAACTCCTTGGCCAGCCGAAAGTCCCAGCCCTGCTTGAGGCTTGGACCATCGGCCATCACCAGGCTTCCCCCCATTCCGGCAAGCCCGGTGCGGAAGGCTCCCTCGGTGCCCAGGGTGCTGGCCAGGGCCAGGCGGACCTCCTTTTCCATATAGCCCCCCATGAGGACGCTTCGGGTCCTGGAGTCTTCCCATAGGGCCCTTTCCAGCTCCAAGGCGCTTTGCTTCTTGGCCTCGAGGGGAGCGGAAAGCCCTTCCCCTATAAGGTCATGGCTTCCCAGGGCCTGGCCCGGGGGGATGAGGCCTTCCTTGCCCGCAAGGAGGGCGTTGTCCCGGGCCTCCGAGAGGGCCCACTCCAGGGCTTCCGGGGAGAGCTCCTCCGTGTAGGCGTAGCCCAAGCGGCGTTGGACCTGGACCCTCAGGCCAATCCCCCCCTGCCGGGCCTCCTTGAT
The DNA here is from genome assembly GCF_003336745.1 of Thermus caldifontis. Classification (NCBI taxonomy): domain Bacteria; kingdom Thermotogati; phylum Deinococcota; class Deinococci; order Thermales; family Thermaceae; genus Thermus; species Thermus caldifontis. The sequence goes on from NZ_QGMX01000036.1 coordinate 1,355, forward strand.
CTCCTCCAGGGTGCCTTGCCGGGCCCGTAAGGAGAGCTCCCGCTCCTCCTGGAAGAGGACCTCCGCCTCGAGGCCCAGCTCCTTGGCCCGCCTTAAGAGGTACCTTTTGGCTTCCTCCAGCGTCATGCCCTACCCCCCACCACGATCTCCGAGACCAGCACGTGGGGCTGGCCCACCTCCACCGGCACCATTCCCGAAAGGCTTCCGCACATGCCGGGGGCGTTTTCCCAGTCCTTGGCCACCGCCGCCACCTTCTTGATGGTGTCGGGTCCCTTGCCCACCAGCATGGCCCCCCGTACAGGCTCCTCCAGGCGGCCGTGGCGGATGATGTACCCCTCCTGCACGGCGAAGTTGTACTCCCCCGAGCCCGGCTTCACCTGCCCGCCCCCTAGGTCCTTGGCGTAAAGGCCAAACTCTACGCTGGCGATGAGCTCCTCCACCTCCTTGTCCCCTGGGGCGATGAAGGTGTTGCGCATCCTCGAGGTGGGGGCGAGGGTGTAGTCCTGCCGGCGGCCCGAGCCGGTTAGGGGATAGCCGGTGAGGAGGTGGCCCAGGCGGTCCACCATGTAACTTTTGAGGACGCCCTTTTCTATTAGCACCGTGCGCTCCGTGGGGCGGCCCTCGTCGTCCACCTCCGTGGAGCCCCAGGCGTGGGGCAGGGTACCGTCGTCCACGTAGGTGACCACGGGGCTGGCCACCACCTCCCCAAGCCTGTCGGCCAGGACGCTGGCCTTTTTGGCCACGCTGGTGGTCTCCAGAAGGTGCCCCAAGGCCTCGTGGAAGATGACCCCGCCAAAGGCATTCCCCACCACCACGGGCATGGTGCCCGCGGGGGCGGGCTTGGCCCTTAGGTTGGTGAGGGCCTGGCGGGCCGCCTTGGCCCCCACCTCCTGGGGTGGGTAGAGGTCAAAGAGCTCTAGGCCCACGCTTTTGCCGGGGGCGGCGTAGCCGGTCTGGACCTCCGTGCCCTCCTGGGCCACCGCCAGCACGAGTAGCCGGGTGCGGACCCTCCTTTCCTCGGCCCAGGTGCCCTCGGTGTTGGCGATCAGGACCTCCTGCTCCCACTCCTGCAGGCTGGTTTCCACCTGCTGGATCTCGGGGGCGATCCGGGCCCCGGCCTCGGCCTCCAATAGCCTTTCCAAGCGGAAGCGTTTGTCCTTTTCCCCGTAGGGCACCCTGGGGGTGTGGAGGCCTTTAGGGGAGGCCTTGCGGAAGTCCAGGCCCCCAGCCCCCCGCTCGTCCACCTGCCCCAGGGCCCCTTTGGCCCGAAGCAGGGTCTCCAGGGCTTCTTGAAGCCCTTCCCGGGTGAGCTGGTTGGTGTAGGCGTAGACCACCTCGGTGCCGAAGAAAAGCCTTAACCCCGCCCCGTAGTCCAGCCCCGAGATGGCCTCGTCCAGCCTGCCAAAGCGTACGGTCATGCGCCTCCTTTTGGAGCGCTCCACGTAGATTTCCCCAAAGTCGGCCCCGCCCTTGAGGGCCTTTTTGAGGAGGTCCGCCACCACGTCCGGATGTAGCATGGGCTAAGCCTATCCCGGAACTGACCTGCGAGTCAACCGCCGGGGGCACGGGTGCCTAGCCCCGGGGAAGGGTGTTCAGAAGGGTATGGACCGCCCTCTCCAGGGCCAGCCAGGGGTCCTTGCCCTCCTTGGCCCGGCGTTCCGCTTCTATGAGGGCTTCCAGGCTGGCCTTGAGGGCGTTTCCCGAGAGGCTTTGGGCCAACTCCACTGCCCGCTTGGCCGCATAGGGATGGGCCTCGAGGCGGGCCAGATCCCCTTCCGTGGGCCTGGGGTTTTCCTCGAGGAGCATCCAGGCCCTAGCCAGAAGGGCAAACTGCCAGGCGAAGGCCCCAAGGAGCCTTAAGGGTTCCTCCCCCTCCTCCCTTAGCCGCTTGAGGTGGCGGAAGGCGGCCTTGGCATTCCCTTCCAAAACCGCCCGCACCAGGTCAAACCCCGTGACCGGGGGCCTTAGGGCCACCACCCGTTCCACCTTCTCCAGGGTGAGGGGGGGTTCCAAAAGGGCAAGCTTCTCCAGCTCCCTTTCCAGGGCCTCCAGGTCCCCTTCCAGGGAGGCCAGGTACTGGGCGATGCCGGCGGGCAGGCGAAACCCCAGGCGCTTGGCCCGGTTTTCCAGGTGGCGCACCAGGTCCTTTCCCCTTGGGGTAGGGAAGTCCCGCCTTTCGCGGGTGCGGTAGAAGGCGGCCCGGGCGGTGGTGGGCTTAGGATCAAGGATCAGCACGGCCACCCCTTCGGGGACGTTTTCCAGAAGGGGCTTTAACGCCTTCCATTCCCCTTCGCCCACCTCCCTGAGGTCCAAGAGGGCCCCGGCTTGCCCGAAGAGGCCGGGGCTTAGGGCCTCGGCCAGGGCCTCCGGGGTGGGTTCGCTGAAGCGGGTAAGCCCCCTGAGGGAAGCCTCTTGGAGAAGGGCCTCCTTGGCCAGGAAGGGGTCCCCGGTGAAGGCGATGACCATGGCCTAAAAGGCGCTAAGCCCCGTGGCCTCCCGCCCCAGGACCAGGGTGTGGATGTCGTGGGTACCCTCGTAGGTGTAGACGGTTTCCAGGTTAAGCATGTGGCGGATGGCGTGGTACTCCAGGGTGATGCCGCTTCCCCCCAGGATGTCCCGGGCTAGGCGGGCGGCCTTCAGGGCCTTCCATACGTTTTGCCGCTTGGCCAGGGAAACCTGGGCCGGGGTTAGCTTCCCCTCGTCCTTGAGCCGGGCCAGGCGCCAGGCGAGAAGGAGCCCCTCCGTGTGGTCGGCCAACATCTCCGCCAGCTTGGCCTGCACCAGCTGTTTTTTGGCGATGGGCTCGCCGAAGGTGCTCCGGCTTTTGGCGAACTCCACCGCTTCCGTGTACACGGCCTCCAAGGCCCCCAAAACCCCCCAGGCGATGCCGAAGCGGGCCTGGGTGAGGCAGGAGAGGGGGGCTTTCAGGCCTTCCGCCTTGGGCAGGCGCAGGGCCTCGGGTACCCGCACCTCCTCCAGCACCAGCTCGCTGGTCACCGAGGCCCTTAGGCTCATCTTCCGCTTCACCTCCCGGGCCTGGAAGCCTTTGGTGTCGGTGGGGACGATGAAGCCCAGGACCCGCCCCTCCTCGTCCTTGGCCCAGACGATGGCGATGTGGGCCAGGTTGCCGTTGGTGATCCACATCTTGGTGCCGTTTAGCACCCAGGTGTCCCCCTCGAGGCGGGCCCTGGTCTTCATGTTGCCGTAGGGGTCGGAGCCCCCGTCGGGCTCGGTGAGGCCGAAAGCCCCCACCATCTCCCCCCGGGCCAGCCTGGGGAGGAACTCCCGCTTCTGCTCCTCGCTGCCGAAGGCGTAGATGGGGTACATGACCAAGGAGCTTTGCACGCTGACAAAGCTCCTAAGCCCCGAGTCCACCCGTTCCAGCTCGTAGGCGATGAGGCCGTAGGCGGCGCTACTGACCCCTGCTCCCCCGTACTCCGGGGGCAGGGTGGGGCCTAGGAAGCCTAGCTCCGCAAACCGGGGTATGAGATGGGTGGGGAAGACCCCTTCCTCCCACCACTGGCCGATGTAGGGCAGGGCTTCCCTTTCTAGGAAGCGGCGGGCGGCCTTTTGGATCTCCTTCTCCTCCGGGGTGAGGAGGTCTTGGATGGCGTAGAAGTCCAGCATGGGGCACCTCGAGGGGCAGTCTACCAAGGCTTTCCTCGTTTAGCCCCTAGCTCCGGGGTTAGGCGAGGACATCTACTCTGGGAACAGCCCCAAGGCCGGGAGACCACCCCACCTGGGCAGGGCACCCCCCTCCTGTTAAGTCCCGTGTAAGGTCCCCTGGCTAGGGTGGAAGGTGAGGAGGTGATGGAAAGATGCAAACCTCCCAGACCGGCTTTTGGTATCGGCTAGTGGCCCTTCTCCTTTCCCTTCTCCTCGCCGCCTGCGGGGGCAACACCGGTGGCGGTAACGCCCCAACCACCGGAACCGTGAACACCCCCGGTGGCCCCGTGCAGGTGGCCCTGCAGGGAGGGAGCTTCACCCAGGGACCTACGAGCGCCCAGGTGAACGCCCAAGGCTTCCAGACCCCCTATGGGGGCATCCGCTTCACTGCCCAGGTGCCCCAGACGGGGGGCACCCTCACCGTGACCCTCACCTTCCCCCAGGACCTCCCCCAGGGGGCGGTGCTCCTCAAGTGCCTGAACGGGAACTGCACCCCCATCCAGGGGGCCCAGCTCCAGGGCAGGACCGCCACCTTCCAGGTGCGGGACGGAGGGCCTCTGGATGCGGACGGGCAGGCTAACGGACGCATTCAGGACCCGGTGGCCCTTGGGGTACCCAACCCGGACTTCACCCTCTCCCTGAACCCCACCAGCCTCACGGTGCAGCAGGGGGGTAGTGGGACCACCACCCTGACCCTGACGCCCCAGAACGGGTTCACGGGGCAGGTGAGCCTCACCCTGGAACGGCAGGATGGCTCTCCCGCACCCCAGGGCATAAGCCTGAGCCCCACCTCCGTGAGCGTGACCGGGCCGAACCCCGTGACCCAGGCCCTGACCCTCAGCGTGGCCCAGGGCGTCCAGCCGGGCACCTATCCCCTGCGGGTGAAGGCCACCTCGGGGAACCTGAGCAGGACGGCGAACCTTAGCCTCACGGTCCAGGCCCCACCCCCGGCCCCCGACTTCACCCTCTCCCTGAACCCCACGAGCCTCACGGTGCAGCAGGGGGGTAGCGGGACCACCACCCTGACCCTGACGCCCCAGAACGGGTTCACGGGGCAGGTGAGCCTGAGCGTGAACGGGGCTCTCCCGGGAATGGGGGTGAGCTGGCAAGAGAATCCCTGGAGCATAACCGGCCCCAATCCCCAAAGCCAGGTGGTGACGGTGAGCGCGGATGCTACCGTGTCCCCAGGGGACTACACCCTCACCGTGACGGCCACGGGGGGTAGCGTGACCCGGACGGCTACCCTTCAGGTCACGGTGCAAGGCGGAGGAAGCGCAGGGCAGAGCTGGCGGGTGGTGCAGACGTACCCACCCCTCAATGAGGTCACCTACGGGAACGGCCTCTTTGTGGCGGTGGGGGATGGGGGCGCCATCCTCACCTCCCCGGATGGGGTGAGCTGGACGGCCCAG
>NZ_QGMX01000037.1 GCF_003336745.1 Thermus caldifontis
AGGCTTTTGGGGGTTCACATGCAAGAAAGGAGCATGGTGTACAAAGTTAGGGGCGCAAATCACACTAGCAGACATGAGAGATAAGGGGGGTGGGTCGTGTAAGGAATTATGTGTAAGGGTTTGTGTATAAAAGGGGGGCGCCCAAAGATAGGAGGTGCCCCATGGACCAGGATACCCTGAAGGCTCTTCTAAGGGAAGCGGTGAGGGAAACGGTGGCCGAGGTGTTGCAGACCCTACTGAATGCTGACCGGGAGGCGTTCTTGCAGAAATACGGCGGGCGCAAGAACGGCTACTACCCCCGCAAGCTGGGTCAGCCCCTGGGGGGCTATCTGGTAACCAGCTTTGGCCAGGTGGAGCTGGCTATCCCCCGGGACCGGGAAGGAAGGTACTACCCTAGCCTTCTTCAACCCTATGCTCGCCGCCAAGTGGACGTGGGGGAAGTGGCGGTGGCCCTATACACTGCTGGGGTTAGCCAACGCAAGGCGGCTGGTCAGCCGCAGGCTAGGTTCTGGTGATGAGCCTACTGCTGGGCCACCGGTACACCCACGAGACCATCAGTACCCTCACGGACCAGGTGATGGCCTGCTTTGCCCGCAGGGCAAACACCTCCTGGGGAGCGGAAGCCTTTCGCCAGGGAACAAGGGCCCCGAAGGGGCTAGGTTGGCTAGGGTGGCCCCTGCCTGAAGAGATGGCCTTTGTCTACCTGGACGGACTATTCCTGAAGGTTTTCAGGGAAGGGCTGGGGATGGAGCGGGCGGTTCCCTTGGGGAGGAGGTCCCAAAGGCGAAGGTGGGGGCCCATGTGTTTCCCCGGCCGGAATCGGTACACAGGCTCCTGTACGTGGAAGGGCAATGGCAGGAAGGGAGGTGAAGGGGCAAGATAGCCCCTCCGGGGCTGACGAAGGGATTTGCTGAGGCGCAGGAGGTACGGGAGCGGATGCCTCTGGAAAGGTATGCCCCCCAGACACAAACGCTTACACATAAGTCTTGACACGACTCCAATACTTCCCTTTCTACTCCAATAAGTAGTTGCGTGCCACAACTGTAATTTCTTGCGTCACGGACCCTTCCCTGCTACCTTACGGTTTGTATGGGTGGATGGGACAAGCGTCCCCTACAGGTACTAAAGCTTTTGTTCTTCCACCCAGAGGGATTGCGATTTGAGGAGATACGGACGTCTCTAGGGCTTTCACCCTACACCCTGAGGAAAGCCTTGGTGGCTTTGGAAGAGGAGGGCTTCACCGCTTTAGATCCCCAAGCTCGACGTTACTTGCTCCGTTATCCCCACCCTTTTCTGGAACTCCCAGAGCCCGTCGACGACACCTTTTTCTACCAAGAGTTGGTGGATGGCGCCCATGTTTCAACGGGCCTGAGGGCATACGCCCTCACGGTCCGGCCCTGGGGACTCCACCTCGAGGCCACCACCGGTCACCAGGGTCAACGCCTCTGGCCTTTTCCCAAGGAGCGGAAGCCTGTAACCGCTCATGCGCACGCCAGTGCCGGAGGAAGGGCCATCCTGGCTTACCTACGGGAAGATCTGGTGAGGGCGCACTTTCAGCGCTTTCCACCTCGCGCCTTCACACCCCATAGCCCCAGTACCATCCCCCAGGTTCTTGAGCGGCTAGCGGAGGTGCGCACCCTTGGGTACGCCAGGGCCAGGGGGGAGATCATTCCCGAGCGCTGTGGCCTTGCCCTACCCCTTCTGGGCAAGGACGGCCAGGCCTTTGGGGCCTTAGGGCTTTCCCTGCCCTTCGGTCAGGTATGCGCATATGAGCATCCCGAGGACCCGAAGGCGTGCCGCCGGTGTCTTGAAGTGGCACCCGTACTGAGGGAGGTGGTGTCTCAGGTATGGCCATCTTCGGAAGCCTAAGGGATATGTCCTTTCCCGATCTGGTCGGAATGCTTGGCCGGCGAAGCGGGGTTTTGGAAGTGTTCGCCCTGCCTGGACACCGTCAGGCCTATACCATCGCCCTGGAAGGCGGCCGGGTGCTCTGGGTGCGGGAAGGAAGGAGGGTGCTGGAACCCCTCCAGGCCCGCTCCGTTTTGCAGGAGCTTTTCCGAATGAGCGAGGGAGGATTCGAGTTCGTTCCCGGCACACCCCCTCCGCCTCCCGATGGCCAGGTACTGGGTTGGCCCCTGGAGCGGCTTCTCCTCACCATGACCACTGTCGAGGACGAATTCCGGGCCTACAGTGCCACACTCCCCGATCCCCGAACCCGCTTTCAGGCGGTGAGCATGGATATGTGGTTAGAAGAACCCCTTTGGTCCTTCTGGGAAAAGGCCAAGCCCCTCCTAGGGCAGCCGGGAGGTGCATCCGCCGAGGAGCTTGCCCGGCGGCTCGGCTTGCGGGAAAGGGAGGTGGTCTACTACCTCCACAAGCTTCGCCTAGCAGGCAAGGTGAGTCCGGTGCGGGCTTATGAGGAGGCCCTCAAGAGGAGGGACGAAAGCAGGGAAGGCCTGTTCCGCCGCCTGTTTGCCTCCTTGCTGGGGAGGGGAAGATGAACCGTACCCTCAAGCTGGTGGTTTCCGGGCCAGTGGGGGCAGGCAAGACCACCTTCATCCAGTCTCTTTCCGAGATCCCTGTGGTGGAAACGGATGAGTGGGCTTCGGAAGCGATTGGCAAAGAGAAGACCACCGTAGCCATGGATTACGGCCTTCTTACCCTGGACGGGGTGCCCATCCACCTCTTCGGTACCCCGGGGCAGGAGCGCTTCGACTTTATCTGGGATGTTCTCGTAGAGGGCGCCTTGGGCCTGGTCCTTTTGGTGGCGGGGGATAGCCCGCGGGACTTCCCCAAAGCCCGGTACATCTTGGACTACCTCACTTCCCGCCACCCCGTACCCTTCGTGGTAGGGGTGACCCGCCAGGACCTGGAGCGGGTATGGCGTCCTGAGGAGGTGGCGGACTTCTTTGGCCTACCTGCTCACCAGGTAGTGGGCTTGAACGCTACGAGTCCCACCAGCGCCACGTTAGCCCTCATCCGAATGCTGGAGCTGGTGACCGGGTCCCGCTGGCAGGGAGTCTGGTGATTCGGAGGGGAGGCGTGGCGTGAAGGGATTCGTTCCCAAGGCCAAGGCTTTAGGAAGGGGAGAGACGGCTTATCGTTCGCCCTTCCGGGAAGCGGCTCCTCCAGGGAGCCACGGCCCCACGCTTTGGGAAACCGGATTGGCCCTATCCGCTGGCAAAGAAGGCCGGCGGTGAATGGGAGAAGGGAGAAGGAATGGGACGACAGGAAATGTTGCAAAGCACCATCCGCGAGCTCAGGCAGGCTGTCCCCGAGATCACGGGATGCATGGTGGCTTCCACGGATGGTTTATCCCTGGCCACGGACCTTCCTGAGGGGGAAGCCGCTCGCACCGCCGCCATGGCAGCCACCGCTCTGGGCCTGGGGAAGCGCATTGCCCAGACCGTCGCCCTGGGGGGATTGGAGGAAGCCGTGGTCCGGGGGAAGGAAGGTTACATGGTGATCTACGCCGCCGGGGACCGGGGTGTGCTGGCGGTTACCGCCCCCACAGGAGCCAATCTAGGGCTGATCCATCTGGAAGCCCGGCAGGCAGCAGCCCGCATCGCCCGACTCTTGGCAGAGGAGGTGTGAAGCCATGACCCAGATCCTGCAGTTTGCGAAGGAAGCCCTGGAACAGATGCCTCCCGAAACCCGGTTCCGGCCCGAGGATGCTGCGACCATCGCCCGCCACAAGGACCTACTGCTCTCCTGGTCCGAGGAGCTGGTCAAGGCCTTTTACGACACCCTGTTTGCCCACCCTCCCACTAAGAAGGTCTTCCGGGAAGGGGAGCGCCCCGACCGGGAAGAAACCCTGCGGGCCTGGTGGCGCCGCACTGTAGAAGGGCCCCTGGACGAGGGGTACTTTGCCTGGATGGCCAAGGTGGGATTGGTGCACGTGGTCCGCGGGGTGGAAAACCCCATGATGCTGGCCATGGCCTCCTTTGTAGCCGAGTTCGTGGAGAAGAAAGCCCACGAGGCCGGCCTTCCCGAAGCGCCTTCCCTCGTGGAGGCCTTCTTCCGGCTCAGCATGGCTGTGGGGGCGGTGATTACTCATGGCTACGACCGTTACCGTGCCCTGGCCCTTTACAACGTGGCGGGCATGGAGCCGAGCCTACTGGACCGTCTCACCGTGGAGGAGGCCAAGGGCTTCCTGGAGACCTTGAGGAAAGAGGAGGCATGACCCCGTTCCCCCTCCCGCCTGTGGTCCTTGAGGCCGTCATGGAACAGCTGGCCGAGAGCGTCCTCATCACCGACGCCTCGGGTCGCATCCTTTACGTCAACCAGGCTTTCGAGCGCCTTACCGGGTACAGGCGGGAGGAGGTATTGGGCCAGAACCCTCGGCTCCTTAAGTCGGGAGCTCACTCCGAGGCGTTCTACCGGGCGTTCTGGGAGCAGATCCTAGCCGGGGTGCCTTTTCGCGGCCTTTTCGTAAACCGCAAGAAGGACGGCTCCCTCTACACGGAGGAGAAAATCGTAACCCCAGTCCGGGAACCCTCCGGGAACACCCTCTACTTGGTGGCCACCAGCCGCGATGTTACCGAAGAGATGGCCTTGCAAGCCCGGCTGCAGGAGATGGCCACCTACGATCCGCTTACTCGCCTTTTGAACCGCAGGGCTTTCATGGAAAGAGTGGAAAAGGACATGGCCACCTCAGCCCAGAGGGCCCTGGCCTATTTGGACCTTGACCGTTTCAAGTTGGTTAACGACCTCCTGGGCCATCACGCCGGGGATACCGTTTTGGCAAAGCTTGGCGAGCGCCTCGCCGAAGCCCTACCTGAGGCCGTCCTAGGCCGGGTAGGGGGGGACGAGTTCGCCGCCTGGTATCCAGCGTGTGACCCCCTGGAGGCCAAAGAGAAGGGTAGGGCCCTCCTCGAGGCCCTGGCCTTGGAGATTCCGATCCAGGGCCAGGGCGTGCGACTGGAGGCCAGTATGGGAATCGCCCTGTTTCCCCAACACGGGACCTCTTCTACTGAACTTCTACGGCGCGCTGATCTGGCTATGTATCGGGCCAAGCTCTTCCGCCTTTCGGAGCCGGAGGTGTTTACCCCGGACCTGGAGGGTCTCACACCCCAGGCCCTCGCCCTTGAAGCCTCCTTCCACCAGGCACTGTCCTCGGGGCGAGCCCAGCTTGTTTTTCAGAGCCTTCTCCATCTTAGAGAAAGGGTTTTCCGCGACGCAGAGGTACTCTTCCGCATCACAGGAACCGAAGGCCTCTTTAATCCCCTTCCCCACCTGGACCTCTCGCGCCGATCGGTTAACGAGGCCTTAGACCGTTTCGTCTTTGGCCAGGCACGCAGGCTGCAAAGGAGCTACCCCGATCTTACCCTTTGGCTAAACGTAACCCCGTGGTCGTTAATGGACCCTAGCTTCCTCACCCTTTTGCAGAGAGAAATGGAGAAGGGCCTGGAGCCAGACAGGATGGTCGTGGAAATTAGCGAGCGGTTGGCGCATCACCAGCTGGGGCGTATCGTGTCCCAACTTTGGCGGTTACGTTCCCTTGGCATCCAGCTCGCCCTGGATGATTTCGGAAGCAGCCAACTCCCCCTGGTACATTTGCGGAGCCTTCCTATAAACTATCTGAAAATAAGCCGAGAGCTTTTCTGGGCCCATAGGGAAGCTGAGGGAAGTCCCCCTCCGGTGATCGCTCATATCGTGGAGATGGCTCGCGACCTTGGCATCAGCGTGGTTCTTGAGGGGGTCGAGACGAAAACCGATTTGGCGTACGCAATGGCGCTTGGTGTGGATTTCGTCCAGGGATTTTACCTGCATGCGCCGAGCAGGGAACCTATGGATTCCAGTCAGGTGCCCGCTCGACTTGAGGGCTTTCAGATGTGAGGAATTGTATCGCGATCTCTGTGCAAGCGCCACGTGTACGAAAGCTCCCGGACAGGTAATCCCTTCGTTTGCTACTTGACACCACTAGCAGACATGAGAGATAAGGGGGGTGCCATGCGCA
>NZ_QGMX01000038.1 GCF_003336745.1 Thermus caldifontis
ACAAGGTAGCTGTACCGGAAGGTGCGGCTGGATCACCTCCTTTCTAAGGAGCAAGCAAGGCCCTGCTCTCCCCTTTTTCAGGTCCTTTGGGGGCGCCTTCGGGCGCCCTTTTTTGTTGCCGGGAGGAGGAGTGCGAAGGAAGCGACAGGTCCGGGTGGCCAGGAAACGGGTGGTGTCCGCCGGGGGCGTGGTCCTGCGGGGGAGGGGGCCGGAGGTGCTGGTGGTGTCCCTGAAGGGGGGAAGGGTGGTGACCCTGCCCAAGGGCCAGGTGGAGCCCGGGGAGTGCTATCCGGAAACGGCGGTGCGGGAGGTGCGGGAGGAAACCGGGGTGGAGGCGGCGGTGCTTTCCCCTTTGGGCAAGGTGCGCTACTACTTCACCGTGAGGAACGGGGGAGAACCGGTTACGGTGAGCAAGGAGGTGCACTATTTTCTCATGGCCTACCGGGGAGGCGAGCCCAGGCCTCAGCTTTCCGAGGTGGAGGCGGCCTTCTTCCTACCGGTTTCCGAAGCCTTGGAACGGCTTTCCTATCCCAACGAGCGGGAGATGCTGCGCAAGGCCCTGGCCCGCCTGCGCCCTTCCCGGCTGGATTCCTCCCTGGGGCCCGGGGCCTAGGGGTGGGCCTTGGGGTCCAGGAGGGCCCAGGCGGCCTCCTCCGGGGAAAGCTCCCCCCGGGCCACCCTGGCTACCAGGTCCTCTGCGCCTTGGGTTCTCTGCCGCCCCCATTCCTGGATGACGCTTTCCACCTCAAACCGGGCCCGCTCCAGACGGTGGGCCTCCAGGAGCCCGTGGGCCAGAAGGTGCTGATAATGGGCTTCCAAGCCCTCAAAAAGGGCTTCCACCCCTTCCCCCGTGGCCGCCACCGTGGGGTAGATGGGGGGGCGCCAGCCCCCGGGCCGGGGTGGGGCTAGCTCCAAGGCGCCCTTCAGCTCCTGGATGATCCTCTCCCCCCCGGGTAGGTCAAACTTGTTCACGGCGAAGAGGTCGGCGATCTCCATCACCCCGGCCTTAAAGGCCTGCACCGCATCCCCCGCCGCCGGGGTGAGGACCAGCAAGGTGGTATCCGCCACCCGGGCGATGTCCACCTCGCTTTGGCCCACCCCCACGGTTTCCACGAAGATGCGGTCAAAGCCGAAGGCCTCCAGGAGGGCCAAGGCGGCCACGGTGGCCCCGGCAAGGCCCCCCAGGGCTCCCCTCGAGGCCAGGGAGCGGATGTAGACCCCAGGGTCCTGGTGGTGGCGCATCATGCGGATGCGGTCCCCCAGGATGGCCCCCCCGGTGAAGGGGCTAGAGGGGTCCACGGCCAAAACCCCCACCCGCTCCCCCCGTTTCCTGGCCTCCAGGATCAGGCGGTCGGTGAGGGTGCTCTTGCCGGCCCCGGGGCTTCCCGTGACGCCCACCACCTTGGCCCGGGCCTGTCCCCGCAGGCGCTTAAGGAGCTCCTGGCCCAAAGGGTGCCCCGATTCCACCAGGGTGAGGGCCCGGGCCAAGGCCCGCACATCCCCTTGGTGGAAGCGATGGAGAAGCTCTTCCACATGGCCTTCCCCGACCGTCATGACGATATTGTACGCTTTTTTACCCGGATGCCTTAATCCGCCAGAGCAAGGCAAGCCACCTCCACCCGGACCCCCTTGGGCAGGGCCTTCACCGCCACCGTGGCCCGGGCGGGGTAGGGAGGGGAGAAATAGCGGGCGTAGACCTCGTTGAAGAGGGGGAAGTCCTCCATGTCCAGGAGGAAGCAGGTGGTCTGCACCACCCGGGAAAGGCTGGAGCCTGCCGCCTCGAGGATGGCCTTCAGGTTCTCCATGACCTGCTCCGTTTGGGTACGGATATCCCCTTCCGCCAGGGTGCCGTCGGGCCTTAAGGGGATCTGGCCGGAGACGAAGACCAGCCCCCCCGCCCGCACCGCCTGGGAGTAAGGGCCGATGGCTTGAGGGGCTTTATCGGTGCTGACCGCTTCCATGCCCCTATCCTACGCCAAAGCGGAAAAGCTTCCCCGCCAGGTTGGCCACCAACACCTCCTGGGCCAGGGGCAAAGGAGGTACCTGGACCGCCCCTAGGCCCGTGGCCTCGAAGACCACCTGCCCCCTTTGGTCCACGGCCAAAAAACGACCCTCCTCCGTGGCCACATACACGTGGCCGGCAGCATAGGAAAGGCCTGCGGTTACCTTTCCCACCTCGAGGCTCCACACCTCCTCCCCTGTGGCCTGGTCCAGGGCCCTGAGGATCCCGTCCCAGGCGGCCACGTACACCCGTTCCTCGTCCAGGGCCAGCCCCCCCCAGATCTCGCCTTCCACGGCGGTGTTCCAGAGGGTCTCCCGGCTCAAGGGGTCAAAGGCGTAAACCTCCCCCTCCCAGGTGGGGATGAAGAGCACCCCCCGGTAGGCGGCCACGGGGGCGTGCACGGGACCGGTTTTCACCTTGTAGCGTAGCCCTCCTGAGTCCGGGTCCAGGGCGTAGAGGAACCCGTCCTCCGAGGCCAGGAAAAGGAGGCCCCGGTGGAAGGTGGGGCTTGCGGAAAGGTGCCCCCCCGCCTGGAAGCGGAAGAGGAGGCGATCCCGTGCAAAGGCGTAAAGGCTTCCATCCCGGCTGGCCACGAAGAGCCGCTCCCCCAGGACCAGGGGTGCGGCGGTGATCTCCGCCCCCGTATCGGCGCTCCACTCCAGGGCCTGGGCCTTGAATCGGCGCACCCGGCCGTCCCAGGCGGCCACGTACACCCCAGCCCGGACCACGGGGGGAGCGGTGACCTCCTCGGGAAGGGGTTCCCGGCGCACCGTTCCCGAAAGGAGGTCCACCTCCGCCAGGCCCCGCCCCGCCCCCAGGTAGACCCGGCCATGGGCCTGGACCATCTCCCCGGGCCAGGCGGCCTCCCCGCCCAGGTCCACCTTGCCCTTTAGGGAAAGCCTGCGGGGGTCGGGGGCCAGGGGGTAGTGGCCGGAGCGGCTGGACCCGGCTCGAGGGGTGGCAAGGCGGAGGGCCTGGAACTCCTGCAAGGGGCTCTGAAAGAGGCTTGGGTGGGAGGGCCTTTCCTCCGGGTGCTTGGCCAGGAGGGAGAGCACCGCCTCCGCCACCCCCGGGGGGATGGTGGGGTTCAGGGCCTGGGGGGGTTTGGGGGGCTCGTAGACGTGCTGGAAGAGGATGGCCTGGTCGTTCTCCCCTTCAAAGGGGGGCTTGCCGGTGAGGGTGCGGTAGAGGACCGCCCCCAGGCTGTAGAGATCGGCCCTGGGGGTAAGGGGCAGGCCCTTGGCCTGCTCGGGGGCCATGTAGGCGGGGGTGCCCAGGGTGTAGCCGGTGCGGGTGAGGTGGCGGCTTTCCTGCAGGAGGTAGGCCAGGCCGAAGTCCATCACCTTGGGGTAGCCTTCCTTGGTGAGGAGGATGTTTTTGGGGGTGAGGTCCCGGTGGAGGATGCCCTGGGCGTGGAGGTGGGCCAGGGCTTCCATCACCTGGATGGCCGCCACGAGAATCCTTTCCCCTTCCGGACCCTCCTCAAAGGGGCCCAGGCGGTCAAAGGTGCCCCCTTCCACCAGCTCCATCACGAAGTAGGGGCGCCCCTCCACCTCCCCCAGGTCCAGCACCTGGACGATGCCCGGGTGGAAGAGGCGGGAAAGGGCCCGCACCTCCAGGAGAAACCGCTCCCTCTCGGGGGGCAGGGCCCGGGGATGGAGAAGCTTCACCGCCACCTTGCGCCCCAAGCGCTCATCCACCGCCCGCCACACCTCGGCCATCCCCCCGGAACCCAAGGAGGCCTCGAGGCGGTACCTTCCGCCCAGGACCATGCCCGTCATTTTATTCCTCGTTATTCCTCGGGCTCCAGTTGTTTGAGGAGCTCGGCCAGCTCCTCCTTGTTGCCCTCCAGTTCCTGCACGATCTTGGCGATGGCCAGGCGCACCACCTCCGACTTGGAAACCAGCCTCTCCGGGCTGGAAAGGGCGTAGGCCGCCCGGGTGAGGAGGGCGTCCTGCTCCTCGGAGATGACCACCTGCAGCCGCTTTTTTTCCTTCTTGGGCATACCTTCCCTTGCCAAAGTGTAGCAAAAGGTGCATGCCCTTGACAATGTAGACCCGCCCTTTTATCCTCACCTTGAGTAAGGTGTGTATGATGCTCAAGGACTCGCGGCGGGGCAGCAGGATCTTGCGGATTGAGGGAGGCCAGCCCCTTTCCGGCGAGTTGCGCATCCATCCAGCCAAAAATGCCGCTTTGCCTATCCTGGCAGCCAGCCTCCTCACCCCCGAGCCCATCACCCTTCTGGAGGTGCCCAGGCTCAGGGACGTGGAGGTGATGCTGGAGCTTCTTTCCCACCTGGGCACCCGTTACCAGTGGGAAGGGCGCACCCTGCACCTGCACACCCCCGAGATCCAAAACACCCATGCCCCCTATGAGCTGGTGGGGCAGATGCGGGCCAGCTTCATCGTCTGGGGGGCCCTCCTCGCCCGGGTGGGCGAGGGGCGGATCTCCCTGCCGGGAGGGTGTGCCTTTGGGGCCAGGCCCGTGGACCAGCACGTGAAGGCCCTAAGGGCCTTGGGGGCGGAGGTGGTGGAGGAGGAAAACACCTTCTACGCCCGCAGGACCCAGCCCCTAAGGGGACGGGTGGTCTTCGACCTGCCCACGGTGGGGGGTACGGAGCAGGCCATGCTGGCCGTGGCCTTAGGGGGAGAGGCCACCTTGGTCCAGGCGGCCATGGAGCCTGAAGTGGAGGACCTGGGCCATTTCCTGCGGATGCTGGGGGTGGAGGTCCAGGGCCTGGGTAGCCCCATCCTCCACATCCGGGGCGCCCAGCGCCTGGGCGGGGGCACCTACCGCATCATCCCCGACCGAATCGAGGCCGGCACCTACCTCCTGGCGGCGGCGGCCACCCGGGGGTCCATCACCCTTTTTGAGGCCCGCCCCGACCACCTGGATGCCCTTTTGGATAAGCTGCAACAGGCCGGGCATAAGGTGGAGGTGGGCCGGGATTGGGTAAGGCTAAAGGCCACCGCCCACCCCGAGCCCTTCGCCGTGGAGGCCCGGGAATACCCTGGCTTCCCCACGGATCTCCAGCCCATCGTGACCGCCTATCTGGCCACGGTGCCCGGGCAGAGCACCGTCACCGACCGGGTCTACCCGGACCGCTTCACCCACGTGGGGGAGCTGGCCCGGATGGGGGCGGAGCTGTACCTGCGGGACCGCACCCTCTTGGTGAACGGGAAGCGGTTGCACGGGGCCCAGGTGAAGGCCCTGGATATCCGCGCCGGGGGCGGACTGGTGGTGGCTGCCCTGGCGGCGGAAGGGGTTTCCGAGATCGAGGGGGTGTACTTCCTGGAGCGGGGCTACGAACACCTGGAGGAACGGCTAGGCGCCTTAGGGGCCAGGGTGAACCTGGCGGAGGTGCCCTTGGCCCTGGCGGCGGACTAGGCTAGGGGTACGGAGTTCCTGCGCCAGCCGCTTCAGATCCATAACCCACCTCCTTTTAAGGAGCATAAAATACCTTCGTTTGCTACCTTAAAGCTCCACCCCAGCCATTGGCAGCAGGACATGGCTGCGGATGAGGTTGTGGGCCAACAGGATGAGGTTCACCCGGGCCACTA
>NZ_QGMX01000041.1 GCF_003336745.1 Thermus caldifontis
CCCCAGGCATAAGCCTGGGGTTTTGTTGGAGCGGGAGACGGGACTTGAACCCGCGACCCCGACCTTGGCAAGGTCGTGCTCTACCAACTGAGCTACTCCCGCGTAGCAAAAATCCCCCGCACCGACCTACTCTCCCAGGACCCTGCGGTCCCAGTACCATCGGCGCTGGCGCGTTTCACTTCCGTGTTCGGAATGGGAACGGGTGGTTCCACGCCGCTATGGGCACGGGGGATTCTCGTGTTTTGCCTTTCAAAATCCCACGCCACCTACGGGCGGCAGGGAACCCAAGCTGGGGTGGCCATCAGGGCAAAAAGGGTCAAGACCTCGGACGATTGGAACCGGTCGGCTCAACGCCTCACGGCGCTTACACCCCCGGCCCATCCACCGGGTCGTCTTCCCGGGTCCTTACCGGCTTTGCACCGTGGGAGGCCTCATCTTGGGGCGGGTTTCCCGCTTAGATGCTTTCAGCGGTTATCCCTCCCGCACATGGCTACCCAGCGTATGCCCCTGGAGGGACAGCTGGGAAACCAGAGGTGCGTCCCTTCCGGTCCTCTCGTACTAGGAAGAGCCCCCCTCAAGCCTCCTGCGCCCGTGGCGGATAGAGACCGAACTGTCTCACGACGTTCTGAACCCAGCTCGCGTGCCGCTTTAATGGGCGAACAGCCCAACCCTTGGGACCTTCTTCAGCCCCAGGATGCGACGAGCCGACATCGAGGTGCCAAACCTCCCCGCCGCTGTGGACGCTCGGGGGAGATCAGCCTGTTATCCCCGGGGTAACTTTTATCCGTTGATCGATGGCCCTTCCACACGGAACCACCGGTTCACTAGGCCCGGCTTTCGCCCCTGCTCGGCTTGCAGGCCTCACAGTCAGGCTCCCTTCTACCCTTGCGCTCTCCGGCGGATTTCCGTCCCGCCTGAGGGAACCTTTGGGCGCCTCCGTTACCCTTTAGGAGGCGACCGCCCCAGTCAAACTGCCCGCCAAGCGCTGTCCCCAATCCCTTGGGTTAGGCCCCCAGCCGCATCAGGGTGGTATTTCACCGGCGCCTCCACCGCCCCCGAAAGGGCGGCTTCCCAGGCTCCCACCTATCCTACGCAGACGCGACCAAGAGCCAACACCAGGCTGCAGTAAAGCTCCACGGGGTCTTTTCGTCCTGCCACGGGTAGGCCGCATCTTCACGGCCAGTTCAATTTCACCGGGTCCCTCGCCGAGACAGCGCTCCGGTCGTTACGCTTTTCGTGCAGGTCGGAACTTACCCGACAAGGAATTTCGCTACCTTAGGACCGTTATAGTTACGGCCGCCGTTCACCGGGGCTTCGGTTCAGGGCTTGCACCCCTCCCCTTGACCTTCCGGCACCGGGCAAGCGTCGCTCCCTATACCTCCCCTCACGGGTTCGCAGAGAGCTGTGTTTTTGGTAAACAGTCGCCAGAGCCTGTTCACTGCGGCTCGCCATCGGCGCCGCACGCGGCGCCAACAGAGAGCACCCCTTCTCCCGAAGTTACGGGGCTAACTTGCAGAGTTCCTTGGCGAGGGTTATCCCGCGCGCCTGAGTGCTCTCGCACCCGCCCACCTGTGTCGGTTTCCGGTACGGGTTCCCATGGGTTGTGCTTAGAGGCTTTTCTCGGCTCCCTGGCTTCGGAGGGTTATCACCCTCACGGGCTTCCCCACCACGCAGAGCTCCCGGAGGGCGGATTTGCCTACCCCCCACCCTGCGCTTCTGGCCGGGCTCGTCCATGGCTCCGGTCCCCCTAGCCTAGAGCGTCCCCCCATCGCACCCATGGGAAGGGCCGGAATATTAACCGGCTGCCCTTCGGCTACGCCTCTCGGCCTCACCTTAGGCCCCGCCTAACCCTACGCTGACGACCATTGCGTAGGAACCCTTGGGCTTACGGCGACAGGGATTCTCACCCTGTTTATCGTTACTCATGCCGGCATTCGCACTTCCCTTACCTCCAGCCGCCCTCGCGGACGACCTTCATCGGCATCGGGAACGCTCCCCTACCGCCTGAGGGTTGCCCCCCAGACCCGCAGCTTCGGCGCTGGGCTTAAGCCCCGATCATTTTCGGCGCAGCGTCACTCGACCAGTGAGCTATTACGCACTCTTTAAAGGATGGCTGCTTCTAAGCCAACCTCCTGGCTGTCTCAGCAACGCCACATCCTTTCCCACTTAGCCCAGACTTCGGGACCTTAGCTGGCGGTCTCGGTTGTTCCCGCGCTTGGACACGGACGTTATCGCTCGCGCCCTCACTCCCAGGCTCCACCTGGGACCCTTCGGAGTTTGACAGGGTTTGGTAGGCTGGTGGGCCCCCTAGCCCTATCAGTGCTCTACAGGCCCCAGTCAGCACCTGAGGCTGACCCTAAAGTCATTTCGGGGAGAACCAGCTATCTCCGGGTTCGGTTAGCTTTTCACTCCTAACCCCAGCTCATCCGAGGGGTTTGCATCCCCCACCGGTTCGGGCCTCCACTGGGTTTCACCCCAGCTTCACCCTGGCCAGGGCTAGCTCACCCGGTTTCGGGTCCACGGCCGCGGACTACGCGGGCCGCACGCGGCCCGCCTGCGCCCTCTTCGGACTCGGTTTCCCTACGCCTCCGCCTCCACGGCTTAAGCTCGCCCACGACCGTGAGTCGCCGGCTCATGCTTCAATAGGCACGCCGCAACCCCTAACGGGGCCGCGACTGCTTGTAAGCCCACGGTTTCAGGCTCTGTTTCACTCCCCTCCCGGGGTTCTTTTCACCTTTCCCTCACGGTACTGGTCCACTATCGGTCACCCGGAGTACTTAGCCTTAGGCGGTGGTCCGCCCAGATTCCCCCATGGCTCCACGAACCACAGGGTACTCGGGTACCCTCACCTATCCCCTCCCCTTTCGCCTACAGGGCTTTCACCTTCTCCGGCGCTGCTTCCCAACAGCTTCGGCTAGGGTCAGGGATTCGGTATCCGAGGGCCCCACTACCCCGCCCGGACAAGCCGGACGGTTTAGGCTCTTCCCCTTTCGCTCGCCGCTACTCAGGGAGTCGCTTTCGCTTTCCTCTCCTCTGGGTACTGAGATGTTTCAGTTCCCCAGGTTCCCCCCGCCAAAAAGGCGGTGACCCGTGTTCCCACAGGCCGGGTTCCCCCATTCGGACATCCAGGGATCCACGCCCGCTACCGGCTCCCCCTGGCTTATCGCAGGTAGCCACGTCCTTCATCGGCTCGGGTGCCAAGGCATCCACCGTGGGCCCTTAGCATCTTGACCCTCAAAGGCCGCTCAACACGACCTCCACTACCTATTCCTCCACCCCAGCTTTCAAGATCCCCCGCCGCCAAAGCAGGCAGCGCAAAGAAAAACCTACCAGACCAAAAGGGGATTGTCAAGGGGG
>NZ_QGMX01000042.1 GCF_003336745.1 Thermus caldifontis
AAGAAATGTTTCGTGTCCATTTTTAATCTTAAAGCTACCTTTTTTTTATTACCAGACTTGACCTCCTTTGACGCGATCGTTGGCCTAGACCTGTTAAAACAGGCCGGCGCGTCACTTTGCCTAGCTTCCGGCAAGCTCAAATGGGGCTCCGGAGCAGAGCAAATTGACTTTCATACTTGCCCCGATGTCAATTTCACCAAAGTAGATTGCTCGGACGCACCGCCCTTAATTAAGGGTGCTTTTTTAAAAATGCTCGGGAATAGGAAAAAAGCTTTTGCTGATCCTAATGAGGCTCTTCCTTACAATACGTCGGTGGTAGCCACCATCCGGACGGTTGATGAGGAGCCCATTTATGCCAAGTTATACCCATATCCCATGGGAGCAGCTGACTTCGTCAACGGCGAAATTCAGGAACTGCTTAAAAATGGCATAATCCAAAAGTCAAAGTCCCCCTACAATAACCCAATATGGGTCGTAGACAAAAAGGGCACTGACGATGCGGGCAATAAAAAAATGCGCTTGGTGCTGGACTTTCGAAAACTTAACGAAAGGACGGTACCAGACAGATACCCCATGCCAAATATCTCTATGATATTGGGGAATCTCGGCAAGGCCAAATACTTCACGACCCTCGATCTGAAGTCTGGCTACCACCAAATCACGCTCGCAGAACGCGACCGTGAAAAGACAGCGTTCGCAGTAAACGGAGGGAAATATGAGTTCCGAAGGCTGCCATTCGGACTCAGGAATGCTGCAAGCATCTTCCAAAGAACAATTGACGATATTCTGCGAGAGCAGATCGGAAAGTTCTGCTACGTTTACGTCGATGACGTCATCATCTTTTCGGAAGATGAAAACGACCATGTCAAGCATGTAGATTGGGTTCTGAAGAGCCTGTACGACGCTAACATGAGAATATCGGCAGAAAAGTCACGTTTTTTTAAGAAAAGCGTGAGCTTCCTGGGGTTCATCGTCACCAACAATGGGGCGGCGACTGACCCAGAAAAGGTTAAGGCCATAAAGGAATTTCCGGAACCCAAAAACGTATTTGAGGTAAGGTCATTCTTGGGCTTAGCCAGCTATTATCGTTGCTTTATCAAAGACTTCGCATCAATAGCTAGGCCCATTTCAGACATATTGAAGGGCGAGAACGGTAGTGTTAGCCGACACAGGTCCAGGAGTATCCAGGTAGAATTTTCCGAAGCGCAACAACGTGCCTTCGAAAAGCTACGCAATATCCTGGCGTCTGAGGACGTCATCCTGAGATACCCTGATTACAAAAAAGCGTTTGATCTAACGACAGACGCTTCGGCCTACGGCATTGGCGCAGTGCTGTCCCAGGAGGGACGTCCCATTACAATGATCTCAAGGACATTGTCTGACAGAGAGGTTAACTATGCTACCAACGAAAGGGAGCTGTTAGCCATAGTCTGGGCACTGGCTAAGTTGCGGCACTACCTGTATGCGGTTAAAGAGATAAACATCTTTACCGATCACCAACCTCTGACGTTCGCGGTATCGGAGTCCAATCCGAACGCCAAAATTAAGAGATGGAAAG
>NZ_QGMX01000044.1 GCF_003336745.1 Thermus caldifontis
CAGAACCTTGTATCCTCGGGGCTTCCTGCAGGCATAGGGCCTCCTAGGTCTCCCTCGGGCCTTGCCCCCTCCCCTCCTGGCCAGATAGCTGGCTGTGCTCGGCCATAACTCAAAACTTGCACCTCCCGCATATCCTGCATAAACATGTGCTCCCTGCTCCCCCACCCGGGGGCCACTGGCCCAAGGCATGGAGCTCCCCAAGGGCCCCCTGGACCACCAGCTCGGGTAGCAAGAGACGAGCCGCCCACCCCGCCCTCTCCCGCCAGGTCAGCCCCTCGTCTTTCCTCTCCACCCGCACCCAGTGCGCCAGCAGATAGGCCAGGAGGGAAAGCACCAAAAACCGGTGCACCCCAAGAGGGCTCCGCTGCCCAAACTGCCCCAGGGAAAACTCGCTCTTCATGGCTCGGAAAAAATGCTCAATCGTGAACCGCCTTCTCCCCCACAAAAGCAGGGTGCGGGAGGTGGCAGGAAACGTGGCCACCCCGTACCTCCATTCCCACCTTCCCCCAGGCAGAGGGTACCGGTACCGGAAGGCCCACACGGGAAAAGGGAGTCCCCTCAGGTAGACCTGGCCCCCCAACCGCCTGAGGTCCTCTAGACGCTTGCCCTCCCTTGTCCTTCGGTCCCGGCGTACCCCCACGATCGCCTCAAAGCCCATCCGCCTGACCCCCACCAGGAAGGGGAGGGTGGCGAAAGCGCTGTCTGCTACCACCCGGATGCGGAAGGCCTTCCTCAACCAAGGGGGCAGGGCGGTTCATTTGGGGTAGGGGCCCCAAAGAGGAAAGAAGGCGAAGGGCCAAAAGGGAAAGGCTCTTCTGTCCCTTCCCCCGCCAGAGGCGGTAGGCCCAGGGGATGCGGAGGTGGCCGTAGACCAGATACACCAGCACCAGGTGAAGGCCCCATTGACCGTGAAAGAAGGAGAGGGGGAGGTGGGGGAAGCGTCCTCGCTTCTCTAGGGTAACCAGGTCCAGGACCACCAGGAGCCTGGGTTTGGGGCCCCTTCTCCTTCTGGCCCCGTCCAGGGCCTTTTCGGCCTCCTTCCTGGCGAGGCGGATAAGGGCGCGGGTGGGCCAGGGGTAGCGGTTCAGGAAGCGGGAGAGGGCGGAGGGCGATTTGGTCCCGGCGTGCTGGGGTCTGGCCTTGCCGTGGCCTCGGAGCAGAAGGAAGAGCAGGGCTTTCAGGGAAGCTTGGAGGTAAGGGGTTGGCAGGAGAGCCAGGATGCTGGAGAGCAGAGACTGGGCTGCTGTGTCCATCTCCCCTGTCATCCAACGGGAAACCGGCAGCCCTTTTCCAGTGGTTCCCCTGCATAAATCTGAGGGGGGGAGTATAGGTGCAAGTTTTGAGATAACATTCCTTCGTTTGCTACCTTAAAGCTCCACCCCAGCCATTTGCAGCAGGACATGGCTGCGGA
>NZ_QGMX01000047.1 GCF_003336745.1 Thermus caldifontis
TGATTTGCGCCCCTAACTTTGTACACCATGCTCCTTTCTTGCATGTGAACCCCCAAAAGCCTCTCCCAGGACCTCCCTGGGTGTCCTGTACCCTAGCCCCGAGTGGAGCCTTTCCTCATGGTAGTATCGCAGCCTTTCCCCTATCACCCCCTTCAGCTCCGTCAGGTCCTTTGCCTCCAAGAAGAGGTCCCGGTTCTCCCCTTTGAACCGCGAGAAAAACGACTCCATCACCGGGTTCCCCCGTGGCCCCATCAGGCTGTAGGAAACCCCCTGGCCATCCGCCAGCAAAAGCTGTCCTACCCACTCGTGGCTCAAAAAGGCTCCCCCCTGGTCGTGGTGGACGATGGCCCGGGGTATCCCTCCCCTCTCTTGGATGTAGGCCTTGGCCCGCTCCCACACCTCCAGAGCTGCCTCCGCCGTGGGAGAGGGAAACACCCCCCAGGCCAGTACCGCCCTCGTGGCGTGGTCCAATATGGGCAGGAACCATACCCTGCCCCCCCGGTAGGGAATGAGGGTGAAGTCGGTGTATAAGAGCTCAAAGGGCTGCGGTTCCCGCTCCCGCAACAGGAGGGCCCTTAGGTCAGCCCGATCCCCAGCCATAAGGACGATCTCCAAAAGGGGGTTGGGTTTGGGCTTGCGAACCCTGCGCCCCAAGGCCAGGTGGAACTCGTTGAGCAGCCGGCGGATGCGCTTCTCGTTGATGACCACCCCCCGGCGCCGGAGCTCCTGCGCCAGCCGGCGGTATCCGTACTGGGGGTGCTCCCCCAGAATCTCCCGCATCAAGGCCACGGCCCTCTCATCCGCCTCCCGCCGCCGCCGGTCCGCCTCCACCTTCTGCCGCCCGTAGTAGTACCAGGTGGCCCGGGGGATGTCCAAAGCGCTCAGAATCCTGGGCAGGGGAGCCAGCCCTTGGGCCAGGGCTTGCCTGGCCAAGGCGATGCGCTCCCCTAGGGGCATCTTGGCTACCTCCCCTGCCCTAGGAAGTTTTTTAGGAGGGCGATCTCCACCTCTTTTTTGCCGATGAGCTGCTCCAGCTCCCGGATCCTCCTCTCGTACTCCTTCTCCTGGGCATCGTCGGAGAAGAGAGAAGCCCCCTTGCTCAAAAGCTCATCCCGGTACTTGTAGACGGTATTGGGATGAAGGCCATACGCCCGAGCGATCTCCACCGCACTCTTCTCGCCCTTGAGCACTTCCAGGGCTATCTGGAACTTCACCTGGGGTGGTAAGGATTTGGCCTTTTTCACTTTTTCCTCCTTTGCCCCTATGCTAACACAAGATGGGCGTATAGTCTAGAGGTCGCAGGTCC
>NZ_QGMX01000048.1 GCF_003336745.1 Thermus caldifontis
TTCCAAAAGCGCTCAGATTGATACAGGTCACCTGTATGAAACGCTTTCTACTCGCAACAGAATCATTGTAATGGAATTGCAAAACTTAATGCTCACTATAACCCTCGCTAAAATTAACGTAGTGAGTCCAAACTTCTTGGACCACGCAGATCTGGAGAGTATTTGGGGCGAGGAGCCCACCAACACCCCCATAAGGGAGATTTTGTCCGTTGCGTCTGTAAAAGTCCTACAATCCCTTAACATCTTACACTTTATTATTAAATTCCCCAAGATTATCATGGCGTGCAACAAAGTCACTATCCTTCCAGTGGTACACCACGATACGGTGTTAAGGTTGAAAGATAATGTGGTAGCAGAGTGCAACAGAGAAATACGCACAGTAAAGAATTGCTCCATAACACCAGGGGCAACATTTTGCCAGTTATCTTCAGTGAGCTCGTGTGCGCAGGAGCTCCACGCTGGGGTCGTAGCACATTGCGACGCACAGCAGAGTGATCTACATCCGATCACCTACGTCGACGAAGGAATAATCGTCATCAATGACAGACCAGCACTCGTGCGTGTGGACAATGGAACGGCCATCCACATTAGAGGCACGCACCTCATAACATTCATTGAGAGTGCCATGGTCAACGAGACCGTCTTCTTTAATCATGACATGGTCCAGAATAGGGCGCCGGGAGTGGCTAATTCCCCAGTCCTTAATATCTCGATGAAACACGAGGTCCTGAGCCTCCCATACCTTCACCGTTTAAGTGAAAAGAACTTGGAGCAAATCAGGAACTTCGAGAAGGACGTCGACGGATACCGACTAAGTCAGATAGCGCTAGTTGCGGGAGCAATTTTCTGCGCTCTTATCTGCATCGGTTTAACCTGGCAGCGAACCACTAGGGCCAAGAAATCTACAGCCCAACTGAAGGAAGTTCTCGCCCAAATAGGGTCAGCCGAGGGCGGCCTTAATCTTGAGGAGGGAATAGTTAACTAAGTTAACCGGACTGATCGTCCGCACACCAGCACCGGTCAAATTGCTGACCAAGCATTTGGCCGGAAGCTCATGCATAGCCGGCAGAAGCTCTGCGCATTGGCAGAGGCCGCTATGATGTTTTTCCCTTTGTTAGCTTATAGTCAGTTTGATTTTGTATTCAATAAAGAGCGCATCGCGCCTTCAATCAACTCCAGCTACTGCTGTTATCATTGAATTGGTTGGCTAGCCTTAAGGGCAGTCAACAACGGAGAGACGTTCTCCCACCATATCTCCCAATCTAGGAGAAGAGGTCTGCGGCAA
>NZ_QGMX01000049.1 GCF_003336745.1 Thermus caldifontis
ACTCCAGGATCTTGGTGACCACGCCGGCGCCCACGGTCCGCCCACCCTCACGGATGGCAAACCGCAAACCCTCCTCCAACGCCACCGGCTTGATCAGCTCCACCGTAAACGTCACGTTGTCCCCAGGCATCACCATCTCCACCCCCGCCGGCAGCTCCACCACCCCGGTCACATCCGTGGTCCGAAAGTAAAACTGCGGCCGGTACCCAGAAAAAAACCCCGTGTGCCGGCCACCCTCCTCCTTCTTCAAGATGTACACCGAGGCCTCAAACTTCGTGTGCGGGGTAATGCTCCCAGGCTTCGCCAGCACCTGCCCCCGCTCCACCTCCTCCCGGCTTACCCCCCGAAGCAGCAACCCCACGTTGTCCCCAGCTATACCCTCCGAAAGCGTCTTACGGTGCATCTCCACACCCGTCACCACCGTCTTCCGCGTCTCCGGAGCTAAGCCCACAATCTCCACCTCGTCCCCAACCTTCACCTTCCCCCGCTCAATCCGTCCCGTGGCCACCGTCCCACGCCCCGTAATCGTAAACACGTCCTCCACAGGCATCAAGAACGGCTTGTCCACATCCCGCACCGGCGTGGGTATGTACTCGTCAATGGCGTCCAAAAGCTCCCAAATCTTGTCCACCCACTCGTTCTCCCCACGCCTCGTCTTCGGGTTCCGGTGCATCTCTTCCAGCGCCAACAACGCGCTCCCCCGGATCACCGGCACCTCGTCCCCAGGAAACTCGTACTGGTTCAGAAGGTCCCGCACCTCCATCTCCACCAGGTCCAAAAGCTCCGGGTCGTCCACCATGTCCACCTTGTTCATGAACACCACGATGTACGGCACCCCCACCTGGCGAGCCAAAAGGATGTGCTCCCGCGTCTGCGGCATCGGACCGTCCGCCGCCGATACCACCAAAATCGCCCCGTCCATCTGCGCCGCACCCGTGATCATGTTCTTGATGTAGTCCGCGTGCCCAGGACAGTCCACGTGGGAATAGTGCCGCTTCGCCGTCTCGTATTCCACATGCGCCGTGTTGATCGTAATCCCCCGCGCACGCTCCTCCGGCGCCTTATCAATCTCCCCGTAGTCCTTCACCTCCACATTCGGGTTCTCCGCCGCCGCCACAAACGTCAACGCCGCAGTCAGCGTCGTCTTCCCGTGGTCCACGTGCCCAATCGTCCCCACGTTCACGTGAGGCTTCGTACGGATAAACTCGCCCTTGGCCAT